>JAJYEB010000054.1 GCA_021790375.1 Chloroflexota bacterium
TCATCGTGGACGCGCGGGCACGCGGCGGCACCGAGTACGTGCAGGTGGTGGAGAACCGCGGCCGGGAGGCCGGGGCGCTCACGAACCACCTGTGCCTCGACGTGTACGACCTGCCCCAGATTCCGCACCGTGTCGGCGAGGAACTCGGCGGCTCGGCCCGGTACGTGATCCGGGAGGGCGTGTGCCCCTACTGCCGGCTGGTCCGCGAGGAGGTCGCCTCGCGCGAACGCCTCGTCTTCGAGGATGCCGCGAGCGTCGCGTTCGCGCCATACGCGTCCCGCTCGCCGTTCGAGCTGTGGGTCGTGCCCCGCCAGCACCAGGCGGACTTCGGGCTGGCCTCGGACGCCCAGCTCACCAGCGCCGCGGAGACCCTGCAGAAGGTCCTGCGGCTGCTCGACGCGCTCGACGATCCCCCCTACAACCTGGTGCTCCACACCTCGCCGCTCCACCAGCGGGTCGACGAGACCTACCACTGGCACTGGGAGGTGCACCCGCGCCTCCGCGAGATCGGCGGCCTGGAGTTGGGCACCGGGCTTCCGGTGAACCCGGTGAGCCCAGAGCAGGCCGTGGCGGAGCTCCGATCGCGCGCCGGACTCGACCGGGCGGAGTGGTCGCCGTGAGCCGCCCCGCCCGCCTGCCCGCCTTCCCGGAGACGCGCCCCGCCTGCCCGGAGACGCGCCTCGCGTCACAGCCTGCCGCCGCCGACCGTCACATGGCCGCAGGACACGGAACGTGCTGGCGTGCCGGACCGGCCGCGAAGGCCCCCGGATCGTCACGTTCGTCCGCTGGGACTCGCCGGCAGAGGCAAGGGTGGCATCGATCGACCTACCGCTCCCGCGATTGGGGGTTGCGGTGAGCGCGGAGCGGACGTCCGATCAGGCGTTCATCGAGGGGCTGTTCGCGCAGCACCATGCCGAGATCTACGGCTTCCTCGCCCGCATGGTGCGTGATGACGATCTGGCCGCGGACCTCACGCAGGAGACGTTCGTCAAGGCGTTCCGGGCGCTCGGCACGATCGAGTCGCCCGACCGCGCCAGGGCATGGCTCTTCCAGATCGCCAGCCGCACGGCGCTCGACGAACTGCGCCGGCGCAGGCTGATCCGCTTCGTGCCCTGGGCGGGAGAGTCGCGCGGGACGGCCCCCTCCGCCGAGGAGACCGCGATGCGGTCGCGCCTCTCCGGGGAGATGGAGCGGGCGCTGGCGCGGATCCCGGATCGACAGCGCGGCGCCCTGGTCCTCGCCGAGGTGTACGAGCTGTCGGGCGCCGAGCTGGCCGCCGCGCTGGGGGTGACGCACGTGGCCGCGCGGGCCCTGCTGACCCGGGCGCGCGAATCGCTCCGGGTGGCGCTCGCCGAAGAGCGGCGGACATCCGCGGAAACACGCCCCGTCCCGGCCGACACCCCGTCGCCGCGGGTGGAGGGCGCGACGGTGAACCCGGCACGACGCTCGGAGGAGCGGCGATGACCGGGGCAGGGTGTGGCAGCGGGGCAGGGTGTGCCAGCGGGGCGGTGCGTGGCACCAGGGCAGGGCGTGCCACCCGCCGCCGGGAGCGACGATGATGCCGCCCTTCCGTGGAACGCGCCTGACCCACGAGCGGGCGCGCGAGTGGCTGGCCGAACGGCTTGACGGTCCCCTCCAGCCGCCGCGGGAGGAAGCGCTGACCGCGCACCTGGCGTCCTGTGCCTCGTGTCGCGAGGTCGACGCCGAGTACCGCGCAAACCGCGCGGCGATCCGGCTGCTGGCCGCTCCGGCGCCGCCGCGCGACCTCCCCGCACGGACGCTGGCGGCGCTGGAGGTCGAGGTCGGCCGTGTCCGGCCTCCGAGGGCGGCACCCGTGCCGCGCCTGCAGGGCACGAGGCGTGGCAACGGCGTCGCGTTCGGGTCGCTGCTCACCGTCGCGCTGGTCGCGGTGGTGGGCGCGCTGCTGGTGGGGCCGGCCGTCCAGATCCCGGTGCCCAACGCGGGCGCGACCCCGTTTGCCATCGCCCCCGTGGATCTGTCGTTCGTCGGGATCCAGGGCAACGTGGTGCGGCTGTACCGGGCGCGCCTCGACCGCGCCTGCCCGGCGGGCAACATCTCGTGCGCGAACTTCGGGCCCGAGGCGGACCAGGTGGTTGGGATGCCCCAGACGGCGGCGGTGAGCGGTCTCGCGTTCGACTCGGCGGGCCGACACGCGGCCATCGCGGCCAGGCCCGGCGCCGGCACCACCACGACGTACTACGTGGTCGACCTGGGCGGCGGCAGCTCGGCTTCCGGCACCCCGACCGGCCCGTTCGGATCCCCCGCTGCAGTTGCCGGCACGGGAGCACCCGCGACGACCGCGCCACCGAGCGCGAGCGCGGCCCCCGGGCACGCTGCGTCGCCCGCCGCGAAGGCACGGGCCACGCCGCTCGTGGAACGGAAGACCGCCACCTCCACCCCGCATCCGTCGCCGAGCGAGAGAGCGGCCAAGTCACCCGCCACCTCGGTGACCACGACACGGCGGCCCAGTGCATCCGCGTCCCCCACGGCATCGCCGGCGGACACGGCGCTCGCGCCGGCCCTGTCGAGCGCGGTCCCGGCCGGCAGCACTGGTGCGGGGCCGGCCTCGACGAGCGCCCTCGGGGGTCCGGTCGGGATCGCGACGCTGCCTCCTGTGCTGGCGCAGCCGATCCTGGCCGACGTGATTCCCACGGGGGCATCCCCGGCCTGGTCCCCGGACGGCACCACCCTCGCGTTCAGCGCGATGCCGGCGGACGGCTCGATCGGCCCTGACATCTACACCTGGCACCCGGGAGACCAGTGGGCGGTCCCGATCACCACCGACCACGCCTCCTCGTTCGCCTCGTGGGCGGGATCCCGGATCGTGGGCAGCACGTACACCGTCGAGCCCGACAACCCGGCGGCGCTGGTTCCCCAGTCGTTCGTGCTGGATCCGCAAACGGGCGACCGGCGCACCGTTGCCGGCACCGGGCTCTGGCTCCCGTCGGTGGACCCGACCGCCCGGTACGTCGTGGGATGGGCCGGGACGCTGCGTCTGGTGGGACAGGTACCCGTCCCCGACCAGGGCCAGCTGGTGTTCGCGCAGTGGAACACCCTGGATCCCTACGGCCTGCCGGTGCTCACCGCGCCCGAGGCGACCCCGACCCCGTCGCCGAGCGCCACGCCCGCCTCCCACAGGGCCCGGTCGGAGCGAACCGCCCCGGTCCCGTCGACCGCCGCCACCCAGTCGCCGGGTGGGGCAGAACCGGCATCCGCGGCGGCGTCCGGAGGCGTCCAGGCTGCTGCCGGCAGTGCGCCGCCTGCAGCCGGCGGCCTCGAAGCGGCAGCCACCACGCCGGCGCCGATCGATGCCTCGCCGGCGCCGGGCGTCCAGCAGTTCGAGGACTGGGCGATCGGCTGGTCGCCCGACGGATCGGCCTTCGCGGTGTGGGAAGGGCCGTCGGTGGGTGTCCAGACCGGCACGCTCTCCCTGCACGGGGTCGACGTGGCGACCGGGCAACTTGCCACCGGCGCCCCGCTCCTCGGCCCGGTGGCGGCGTGCCGGGGCTTCTCGATGGGCCTCGACCGCCTGGTCTGGGCCACGCCCGCCGACCTGCGCGGCTACAGCCAGCTGCGTGTGGTGGTCTGGGGATCGTTCGGCCGGGGCGAGATGCGCAGCCAGGAGCTCGATCAGCAGGAAGTCGTGCCGGCGTTCTGACCTACGGCTCCGGCCGCCGGACCTCCGGCGCGTGCGCCGTGCGCTCGGCCGCGTCGAGCATCGGGATGCGCACCCCGCGGGCCCGCGCCACCGCGATGGCCCGCTCGTAGCCCGCGTCCACGTGGCGCATCACCCCGGTCCCGGGGTCGGTGGTGAGCACCCGCTCCAGGCGCCGCGCCGCCTCCGCTGTCCCGTCGGCCACGACCACCATCCCCGCGTGGAGGCTGTAGCCGATGCCCACCCCGCCGCCGTGGTGGAGGCTGACCCAGGTGGCCCCGGCGGCGGTGTTGAGCAGCGCGTTGAGGAGGGGCCAGTCGGCGATCGCGTCGGAGCCGTCGCGCATCCCCTCGGTCTCCCGGTTGGGGCTGGCCACCGACCCCGCGTCGAGGTGGTCGCGGCCGATCACGATGGGCGCCGCCAGCTCGCCCGCGGCGACCAGCTCGTTGAAGCGCAGCCCGGCCCGGGCCCGCTCGCCGTAGCCCAGCCAGCAGATCCGGGCGGGCAGCCCCTGGAAGGGCACCTTCTGCTCGGCCAGGGTGAGCCAGCGGCGCAGGCTGGCATCGCCGGGGAAGAGCTCGAGCAGGGCGCGGTCGGTGCGCCGGATGTCCTCCGGGTCGCCCGAGAGGGCCGCCCAGCGGAAGGGTCCCTTGCCCTCGCAGAAGAGGGGCCGGATGAAGAGCGGCACGAACCCGCCGATCTCGAAGGCGTCCGCCACGCCCCCGTCGGCGGCCGCCTGGCGGATGTTGTTGCCGTAGTCAAAGGCGATCGCGCCGGCGCGCTGCAGGGCCAGCATCGCCCGCACCTGGCGGACCACGCTCGCGCGGGCCGCCGCCACGTACGCCTCGGGATCCGCGGCGCGCAGCGCGAGGGCCGCCTCGAACGCCATCCCGCCCGGCACGTAGCCGCCCAAGAGGTCGTGGGCGCTGGTCTGGTCGGTCAGCGCGTCGGGCCGGAAGCCCCGGCGCACCAGCTCGGGCTCCACGTCGGCCGCGTTGGCCACCAGGGCCACCGAGACCGGGCGGCCCTGGGCGCGGGCCGCCTCGACGCGGGCCAGCGCGTCGTCGAGGTCCGATGTCAGCTCGTCCACGTAGCCCGCCGCGTGGCGGCGCTCGGCGCGCGCGGGGTCCACCTCGAGGCAGAGCGCCACCCCCTCGTTCATGGTGATGGCCAGGGGCTGCGCACCGCCCATCCCGCCCAGGCCCGCGGTGAGCACCACCCGGCCGCGCAGGGTGCCCCCGAAGTGCTGGCGGGCCAGCTCGGCGAAGGTCTCGTAGGTGCCCTGGATGATGCCCTGGGTGGCGATGTAGATCCAGGAGCCCGCGGTCATCTGGCCGAACATGGTGAGGCCCATCCGCTCGAGCTCCCGGAAGACGTCCCAGGTCCCCCAGTGGGGCACCAGGTTGGCGTTGGCGATGAGGACCCGGGGAGCGTCGGGGGTAGTGCGGAAGATGCCCACCGGTTTGCCCGACGCCACCAGGAGCGTCTCGTCGTTCTCGAGCGCGCGCAGGGCGGCCACGATCGCGTCGAAGGCCTCCCAGCTGCGGGCCGCCCGCCCGGTGCCGCCGTACACAATCAGCTGGTCGGGCGCCTCGGCGACCTCGGGATCGAGGTTGTTCATCAGCATGCGCAGCGCGGCTTCCTGGCCCCAGCCCTTGCAGGAGCGCTCCGGGCCGCGGGGTGCCCGGACCGGCCGGGGGCCGTGCCCGGGGGTGACGATGGGCGAGCCGCTGGGACCGGTGAGCGTGGGCGAGGGGCGCGCCGCCTCTGGTGCAGTCGTCATGCCCGGAACCTACGAGCACGCCCACCGCCATGCAAGACCCAACCTGCCGGAGTTGTCCGGCAGGGTTCCGCCGCGCGCCGCGGATCCCGCACGCGGCACGCAGCGCGGCAGCTGGTCCTCACGCGGTGCGGCAGATCGCCCTCGCGCAGCTCAGCGCGGCAGCTCGTCCTCGCGCGGCTCAGCGCGGCAGCTCGTCCTCGCGCGGCTCAGCGCGACACGTCGCGCCGGCCCATGCCCCACGCACCGAGCAGGATGCCGCCCACTGCGATGACCACGCACGCGACGACGCCGACCGCATCCCACTGCCCGATCATCGGCTGTCCCAGGTGCGCGGTCAGCGCGAGCTGGTGGAACCAGTCCGGGAGTTTGAGCGGCGGCGCAAGGAGGTCGATGAGATACGTCGCGATGACGAAGAGCGCGGCGATCTCGGCCGCCAGCGAGGTCCTCCAGACCCCGCCGACCGCGAATCCGACCCCGACGATCGCGATCGCGTAGACCCCCAGGGAGGCCGAGCCGAGTAGCGCGTCACCCGCGGTCGAACTTCCGGCCGCCGCGCCCGCGCTGATCGCGACCGCCACGATCACGGTCAGCACGACGACCGAGACGATCGCGGCCACGCCGCCGGCGAGCGCCCAGCGGGCGCGCGACATCGGGACCGAGAGGATCTCCTCGAGCCGGCCGTCGGTCTCGTCCGATGCCCACTTCGAGACGAACGTGGTCGCCGCGAACCCGGCCGCGATGTAGAAGAGCGAGACGTATAGCTGGAGCCAGCCGCCCGCCGTTGTGAAGTCGAAGCTGGGGAAGACCTTCGAGAACGTGGCGATGAGGTTCGCCTCGCCTGAAACCTGCCTGGAGAACGGGCCGACAAGCGAGGCGAGGAGCCCGCCCATGATCCCCATGCCGATGCCCCAGGCGAGCGCCCGGGGGAGCTGGTCGCCGAACGCCCGGCTGACCGGCCCGCGGACGCCGAGGACCGCCCCCGGCGTGTGGGGGAGCGAGAGGCCGGACGTCACCCCGAGGTCGCGGCGCATGAAGAGCTCGACGCCGACCGCGAGGAACACGACCGCGACGAGCCCCACGAGCGCGAGGCCCGGCCAGTCGTAGATGCCGACGAGCGGAATGTGGTTTGCCGTCCAGTGGAACGGGCTGACCGTCACGAGCGGTCCGCCCACGTCCAGGCCGCTGGCCATCCAAAGGACGACCATCGCCACGCCGGCGACGCCGGCCGAACCCGCCCGCCCGAGCATCGGCGCGAGCGCGAGCGCGAGACCGCCGAAACACATCGCGGTGAACCCGACCCACAGCCCGAAGCCGATCGCGCCCACCAGCGGGATTCGGTCGCCGAGCGAGGGATCGCCGAACACGTTCGAGGCGATGGTGAGGAGCACCGCCATGAAGGCCATCGCCAGCCACAGGACGGTCAGGTGGGCGGCCAGCTTCTCGAGCGCGATCCGGCGCTTGCCGAACGGCGACGCGGCGACGAAATCGAGGCTGCCCCGGGCTGCCTCTCCGGCGAGCGTCCCGGACAGCGCGAGGATCGACCACAGACCCGCACCGACTGCGAACAGCGAGCCGTACTTCCAGGTGAGGTACCCACCGAGGGTGCCCAGCTTCGGCCCCATGAGGGTGGCATTGCCGAAGAGGTTGACCATCGAGGCGGGCATGCTCGCCACGAGCTTGTCGACCTCGTGGCGGGATGCGACCGTCGGGAAGACGGTCCCGATCGCGGCGCTCAGGACGAGCGAGAGGCCGCCGAACAGGCCCGCGGCGATGATGAACGAGAGCCGCGAGTCTCGGATGGTCTTGCCGTAGATGCTCCCGAAGCCGTACAGGCGGCGGTGGAGCGGGATCGGGGGGAAGGCCGCCGTCCTCGGCGGCGTCCCGGCGCTAACGGCCATGATCGTTCACCTCGACGGCCTCGCGGCCGTACTGGGCCAGGAACGTCTCCTCGAGTGAGGGCTCGCGGGACACGAAATCGAGGAGCTCATAGCGAGCCGCTGCCTGGACGACCGGAGTGATCGCGCCCGCGACACGCATCCGCAGGACGTGGTCGTCGGCGACCAGGTCGCTCACCCCGGGGAGCGCCTCGAACTCGGCGGCCGGGACGGGGCCCGCGAAGCGCAGCTCGACCTGGTGGTGGGCGAGGTCGCGCAGCCCCTCCACGGTGTCGAGCTTGACGATCCGCCCCTCGCGGATGATCGCCACGCGGTCGGAACTCTTCTCAACCTCCGAGAGGATGTGCGAGGAGAGGAACACCGTCGCGCCGTCCGCCACGCAGTCGCGCAGGGTCGTGAAGAACGTCTGCTGCACCAGCGGGTCGAGCCCCGAGGTCGGCTCGTCGAGGACCAGGAGCTCGGGCCGGTGCTGGAGCGCGATGATCACGCCGACCTTCTGCTTGTTGCCCTTGCTGTATTCCCGGAACCGCCGCGAGGCGTCGAGCTCGAACCGCTCGATCAGCGAGGCCTGGTAGGCGGGGTCGACGCCGCCGCGCAGGTTCGCGAAATACTCGAGGGTCTGCTTCCCGGTCAGCCGGTCGTACAGCGTGAACTCGCCCGGGATGTAGCCGATCCGGCGGTGGATCGCGACCGCCCCCTTCGTCGCGTCCAGGCCGAACACGCGGGCGGATCCGCGGGTCGGGCGGATCAGGTCCAGGAGCAGCCGGATGGTGGTCGTCTTGCCGGCGCCGTTGGGGCCGAGGAAGCCGAACACCTCGCCCTGCCCGACCGTCAGGTCGACGTCGACGATGCCGCGGGCACTCCCGTAGTACTTCGTGAGCTGCTCGGTCTCGATGACGGCGGTCATGCTGCCTGTCCTTTCAAGGGGGCTGTCGGGTCGAACCAGTAGCGCAGCGTCGCCTCGTCGGCGATCGGCCACTCGAGCCGTGAGGTGCCCAGGATCCGCTCGAAGGCCTCGATGTAGGTCCCGATGGTCGACTGAACGGTCTCGAACGAGACGGTCCCGTCCAGGCGGCCGAGGAACAGGGGGATGATCTCGTCCTGGAGCCCCAGCATCACGGACGTGATGACGCTCGCCGTCCCCTCCGGCGACGCGACCGAGAACGCGCCTTCCGCGGCCCCCTGGCGGAGGATGCCAGCCAGCAGCGGGGTGAGGCGCATCCTGGTCGCGGCCCGGAGCCGCGCAACGACGGTTGCGTTCTCGTCCGAGTACCAGACGCGCATGAGCTCTGCCACGGCCGCCGGCTGGAACTCGGGCTGCTCGCGCTTCCACTGCGCGATGCCCGAGAACACGCCCTCCAGCTTGGCGAGCGCTCCGAGGTCCGGGTCCGCGGCGACGGGCTCCACGCGGCTGATGCCGACCTCCACCATCCGGTCGACCACCGCCGCCAGGAGCTCGGCCTTCGAGCCGAAGTAGTGGAAGAACGCCCCCTTCGATGCCCCGACCTGCCGGATGACGTCGGCGATGCTCAGGTTGTCGTATCCCTTCGCCTGGATGAGCCGCAACGCGGCGTCGACGAACGCGTCGCGCCGGACGGCGTGAGCGGCGGGGTCGAGCGTCCGTGCCATCCGATCCTCCATAAAACAAACCGACTGTCGGTCTATTTTATCAGCGGCGACACGGACGTCAACCCCAATCGCGTTCCGATCGGCCCCCGCCGGCGGGCTCGTGCCCCCCACGGATCGGTCGGCGCCCCCTACGATGGACGCGGCTCGGCGTCGTCGGAGGACGTCGATCTGCCCTCTCGCAAGGCAGGTATCCCCGATGTCCATCGTGCTGGACGGTTCTTCCCTGACGATCGAACGGCTCGTGCGTGTGGCCCGCGACGGCGAGCGCGTCGAGCTGCATCCCGCGGCGCTCGAGCGCATCCGCGTGTGCCGG
>JAJYEB010000055.1 GCA_021790375.1 Chloroflexota bacterium
AGGCGCGGGTGCTCCGCGCCCTCCCCGGCGGCCCGCAGCTCGCGGTACCCGTCCAGCGTGTCGTGGTCGGTGACCGACGCCAGCGCGATGCCCCAGCGGCGCATGGCATCCAGCAACCCGGCCGGCGGAAGAACGCCGTCGGACCGGGCGGTGTGGCAGTGCAGGTCGATGCGGTTGCGGCGGGGTGTCGTCATGCCCGGCCGGCCGTCGCCGCGATCCGCGTCGCGTTGAGGCCCGACCGGCGCCGGGCCAGCGGGCGAGCCGTCACGCGTCGACCAGCCGGCTCAAGCGCTCGATGTGAAGCGCGCGACCGGTGGCGGAATCGACGTCGATCTGGACCGCGTTGAACACGACCGGCCCGGACCCGACCTCGAACCGGGTCGGCAGCCCGTTGAGGAAGCGCGGCAGGACCGTGCGGGGCTCGAACCCGATCACGCTGTAGATGGGCCCGGTCATGCCGATGTCGCTCAGGTAGGCGGTGCCCCGCGGCAGGATCCGCTCGTCGCCGGTGACCACGTGGGTGTGGGTGCCGCAGACGGCGCTGACCAGGCCGTCGAGGTGCAGCCCGAACGCGTTCTTCTCGCTGGTGACCTCGCAGTGGAAATCGACGATCCGGACGGGCGGCAGCTCGTCCGCGCCGTCCTCGAACAGCTGGCGGACCGTGGTGAACGGGTTCTCGATCGGCTGCATGTAGGTGCGGCCCTGGGCGTTGACCACCGCCACCTCGCTCCCGTCGGCAGCGTGGAAGATCCCCCAGCCGCGACCCGGGATGCCGTCATGCCCGTAGTTGAGCGGGCGGAGGATGCGCTCCTCGCGTTCCAGCTCCGGGTAGATCTCGCGTTTGTCCCAGATGTGGTTGCCGCTGGTGATCACGTCGACACCGGCCGAGAAGAGCCCCTGCGCGGTCGACGCCGTGAGGCCCATGCCACCGGCCACGTTCTCGCCGTTGGCCGTCACGAAGTCCACGCCCCGCTCCTCGCGGAGCGCCGGCAGCAACTGCTCGACTACCACGCGCCCGGGCTTGCCGATCACGTCACCGATCATCAGCACCCGCAGGGTGCCGTTCGTCGGACGGCGCGGCGCCGGGACGAGCCGATCTGCGGCCTGGACCTCGGCGATCTCGTGGCGCATCGGCGGGTTACTTGGCGTACTCGACGGCGCGGGTCTCGCGGATCACCGTGACCTTGATCTGCCCGGGGTAGGTCAGCGACTCCTCGATCTTCTTCACGATGTCGCGCGCCAGCCGCATCGACGCGAGGTCGTCGATCTCCTCGGGACGCACCAGGATCCGCACCTCGCGCCCGGCCTGCACGGCGAACGAGCGCTCGACGCCCGGGAAGCCGTCCGCGATGGCCTGCAGGTCTTCGAGGCGCTTGACGTAGGCTTCCATCGATTCGCCGCGGGCGCCCGGCCGGCTGGCGCTGATGGCGTCGGCGATCTGCACGATGGGCGCCTCGATGCAGGCGTACTCCACCTCCTGGTGGTGCGCCGCGATCGCGTTGGTGACCCTCGGCGGAAGGCCGTTGCGCTGCGCGATCTGCCCGCCGATCGCGGCGTGGGGCCCCTCCACCTCGTGGTCGACCGCCTTGCCGATGTCGTGGAGCAGCCCGCCCATCTTGGCGACCTGGATGTCGGCGCCGGTCTCGGCGGCGATGATGGCCGCCAGGCGGCTCGTCTCCACCGCGTGCTTCAGCACGTTCTGGCCGTAGCTGGTGCGGTACTTGAGGCGGCCGAGCAGCTTGATGATCTCGGGCGGGAGGCCCGGCACGCCGGCGTCGTACGCGGCCTGCTCGCCGGCCTGGCGCATGATCACGTCCACCTCGGCGCGAGCCTTGGCGACCACTTCCTCGATCCGGCCGGGGTGGATGCGCCCGTCCTGGATGAGCTTCGTGAGCGCCAGGCGCGCGACCTCGCGGCGGACCGGGTCGAACCCGCTGATCAGCACCGATTCCGGGGTGTCGTCGATGATCAGGTCGATCCCGGTGGCCTGCTCGAGGGCGCGGATGTTGCGCCCCTCGCGGCCGATGATGCGGCCCTTCATCTCGTCCGACGGGAGGGGCACCACGGAGACCGTCATCTCGGCGGTGTGGTCGGCCATGATGCGCTGGATCGCGGTGACCACGATCTCCCGCGCGCGGTCCTCCGCCTCCTCGCGGGCCTGCCGCTCGATGGCCCGGGCGACGCGGACCGCGTCGTGCTCGGCCTCCTCGCGGACCTGCTCCAGCAGAACGGCCTTCGCCTGGTCGGCGGTCATCGCACTGACGCGCTCGAGGGCGGCGATCTGGTCCTGCCGTGCCCGGCTGAGCGCATCGCGCTGCTCCTGCAGCTCGCGCTCGCGGTCGAGGAGCTTGCGATCCCGCTGCTCCAGCATGTCCGTGCGCTGGTCGAGCTGTTCGTCCCGCTGCAGGAGGCGGCGCTCCAGGGCGGTGAGCTCCGCGCGCTTGGCACGCTCCTCCTCGGCGGTCTCGCGCTGCAGGCGGACCTGCTCGTCCTTGGCCTGGAGGATGAGTTCCTTCTGCTGGGCGCGCGCCTCCGCCACGATCCGCCCGGCCTTGTCCTGGGCGGCCCGCACGGCCTGCGCGGCCCACATCCCGCGCGCCACGAATCCGAGCGCAACCCCGCCGACGATGATGACGAGTGCCACCACCGCCAGGAGGACGGCGTTATCCGGCATGTGAGCCTCCCGTCCAGCCCGCCGGCTGGAAGGTGGAATGTGAAGGTAGTGGTGCCGTGCGCTCCCACCTGGACGCACGGGTCGCTCGGGCCAGAATTCGCGGCGCCACGATCGCTGGCCGAGCGCCCCGGCCGTTGAGGTGCGCGCGCCGCACTATCGATCCGTGCCGAAGCCTATACGCGCTTCCGATCCGGCGTCAAACGTCGTCGTCCGGGCCGGGGGTGGAGCCGGCGATCCATGCCTCGGTCGCCGCCCGGCACGTACCGGGGTCGAACCCGTGACGCGCCAGCAGGGCGTACGCCTTCGCGCGGCGCCGCCGGAGATCCGGCTCGCGCAGGAGAACTGCCGAGCGGCGCTCGAGGACGCGCCGCGCCGCGACATCGTCCGGGTCGGGGGTTGCCTCGGCGCGCGTGTGGGCCGTGGTGGGGCCGGCGCCCGTGGCGGAGCCGCCGCCCGGGACGCGCGAGCCGCCCGGGAGGCGCGGGCCGCCCCGGCCCCGGCCCTCGTCCGGGCCGCCGGACGTGCGCCGTTCCTCGAGCACCGACTCGGCCACATCCCGGTCGATGCCCTTGAGCGCCAGCTCGCGGCGCAGCGCCGCCTCTCCGCGGGGGTGGGCGCGGTCGCGGCTCTCCACCCAGGCACGCGCGAACGCGGCGTCGTCCAGGTAGCCGAGCTCGACCAGGCGCGTCACCACCTCCTCGATGAGGGGCTGGGGGTATCCGGCGTCGGTCAGCCGGCGGCGGGTCTCGGCGACGCTCCGCGGGCGGGTCTCCAGAAACCGGGCAGCGGCATCCATGACCGCCCCCGGCTCGGTCAGCGCTGCTCGTCGCTCGCGCGTCTCGGCCCGGGAAGCAGGCGTGCTCCGGCGGCTCATCGGGGCGCCGGGGCCGGTTCGGGCGAGGTCAGGCGGCGCACGGGCGGATCCTCGGGCGCACCGCGTGGCGCGGCCGACCGCGACGCGCCGGCAAGCCCGTCGACCGCGACCCGCCGGTGCCGGTCGTCACTCGGCCGCCGCGAAGACGGCTCGGCCCCGGCGAAGGCGGCTCAACCCCGGCCGCGACGGCGGTCACTCGGCCTCGGCGATCCCCTCGACCGGCAGCTCGATGTTGGCGACCCTGGCGCGGATCTCGGTCTCCAGCTGCTGCGCGATGTCGGCGTTCTGCCGCAGGAACTCCTTGGCCGCCTCGCGGCCCTGCCCGAGCCGCGTCTCGCCGTAGGTGAACCAGGCACCCGTCTTGCCCACGATGTCGGTGGCCACGCCCACGTCGAGCAGGCCCCCTTCGCGCGAGATCCCGGTCCCGTACATCACGTCGAACTCGGCCACGCGGAACGGCGGCGCGACCTTGTTCTTCACGACCTTCACGCGGACGCGGCTGCCCACGGGCTCGGTGCCCTGCTTGATGGTCTCGATGCGACGCATGTCGAGCCGCACGCTCGCGTAGAACTTCAGCGCGCGTCCGCCGGGGGTGGTCTCGGGATTGCCGAACATGACCCCGATCTTCTCGCGGAGCTGGTTGGTGAAGACCAGCGCGGTGTTGGAGCGGCTCACGGCCCCGGTGAGCTTGCGCAGCGCTTGGCTCATCAGGCGCGCCTGGATGCCGACGAACGAGTCCCCCATCTCGCCCTCGATCTCCGCGCGGGGCACCAGCGCCGCGACCGAGTCCACCACCACGCAGTCCACGCCGCCGGAGCGGATCAGGGTCTCGGTGATCTCGAGCGCCTGCTCGCCGGTGTCGGGCTGGCTCACCAGCAGCTCGTCGACGTTGACGCCGCACGCCTTGGCGTACTTCGGGTCCAGAGCGTGCTCGACGTCGATGAACGCGACGACGCCTCCCCGGCGCTGCGCCTCGGCGAGGACGTGCTGGCACAGCGTGGTCTTGCCCGACGACTCGGGGCCGAAGATCTCCGTCACGCGCCCGCGCGGGATGCCGCCGACTCCCAGCGCCAGGTCCAGCGCGATGGAGCCCGTGGGCACCGAATCGACCTGCTGGCGTTCGCGGGAACCCAGCCGCATGATCGAGCCGCGTCCGAACTGCTTCTCGATGGCCAGGATCGCGGCATCCACGGCCCGCGTCCGCTCGCCGGCTGCCCGGTCCGCCGTCCCATCCCCGTTGCGCGTCGCGCCGGCCGCCTGACCGGACCCCGTGATGGCCATGCTGTGCTCTCTCCCGTCCGGGGCCGAGGACCGGCGCTAGGCCTCCTCTGCCTCCTCTTCGTCCCGGGGCTTGCGTCGCGGCTTGATCACCTCGACGTTCTGCGGCGGGGCGTCGAGCAGCGGCTGGATGCGCGCCTTCGACACCGTTTCCTTCGGCTTCTTCTTGACTTCGCGGTGAGGGCGATTCTTGGTTCCCATGCCTCCGCCTCCGCGGTGCACCGCCAGCGTAGACGGTGCGGGTCGACTGTGACTTCACCCCACCTTCGTGCCAGCTTGGCTGTCACTCATCCCGGGGGCATCCGGATCATCGGGGACGCGGCGAGCGAGCTCCTCGTGCCTGAACTGGTGGAGCGTTCCGGCCTCGATGGCCTGCCGGAGCCGCGCCATGAAGTCTAGGGTGAAGGTGAGGTTGTGACAAGTTGCGAGCCGGTACGCGAGCAGCTCCTCGGCACGGAAGAGGTGGGCAAGATAGGCCCGCGAGAAGCTCCGGCAGAGCCGGCACGGGCAGCCCTCCAGCACCGGCCGAGAATCGTCCTGGAAGCGTGCGTTGCGGATGTTGAGCCGCCCGCCGGGGACCCAGAGCGTGCCGTTCCGGGCCACGCGCGCAGGCAGCACCGAGTCGAAGAGGTCGATGCCGCGGTCGACCGCGTCGAGCATGTCGAGCGGGGAGCCGAGCCCCATCAGGTAGCGCGGTCGGGGATCGTCCGCCAGCAGGGGGACCGCGAGGTCGAGGGCCGCGCGGCGCTGTGCCGCTGTCTCGTCGCCGGCCAGGCCGCCGATGCAGATCCCGTCGAACGGGAGCGCCGCGATGGCCCGGGTCGACTCGGCGCGAAGGTCGGGCTCCAGCCCGCCCTGCACGATCCCGAACAGCGCCTGGTCCTCGCGGCGGTGCGCCGCCAGCGATCGTTCCGCCCAGGCGTGGGTTCGGCGCATCGCGTCGGCCACCTCGGCGCGGCTCGAGGCATGGGGTGGCACGGGGTGGTCCAGCGCGACGGCGACGTCCGACCCGAGCGCCTCCTGCACGGCGATCGAGTGTTCCGGCGTGAACCGGTGCGTGGATCCGTCGAGGTGCGAGCGGAACGTGACGCCCGCCTCGTCGATCTCCCGCAGGTCGGCGAGGCTCACCACCTGGAATCCGCCGCTGTCGGTCAGGATCGGACCGTCCCAGGCCATGAACGCGTGGAGGCCGCCGAGCCTGGCGATCCGCTCGTGCCCGGGGCGCAGGTAGAGGTGGTACGTGTTGGCGAGGATCATCCGCGCGCCCACCTCGCGGAGATCGTCCGGGTCCAGCGCCTTGACCGTCGCGTTGGTACCGACCGGCATGAAGGTGGGGGTCTCGACCACGCCGTGCGAGAGGGTCAGCCGGCCGCGGCGGGCACGCGTCGAGCCGTCCGGTGGCCCGACGAGGACGTCGAACCGGAGCGGCCGCCCCGCCGGCGCCCAGGTCGCGATGGGTGGCGCCGCCGCGACTTCGTCTCCCCGAGGGCCGTGGGTCACTCCGTGATCTCGGCGCGTTCCAGCACGATGGCCGACAGCACCGCGGAGATGGCGAGGTAGCCGGCCACGAGGAGGAGCGCGGTGGCCTGGTCGATGGTGTAGCGACTGGCCTGCTCCCCAATGGCGAGCGTCGAGGCGGGGTCCCGGAGCAGGGAGCTGACCACGCTGAACGGCAGGTACCGGACGTACTCGGGCCAGAAGCTGACGGCGAACGACTCCACGAAGTAGATCCCGATGCCCACGCCGAGGCCGGCCAGCTGGCTGCGGGCCAGGGTGGCGATCGCGAATCCGATGGCGGCCTGCTCCCCCAGGGCGAGCCAGCTGCGGACCAGCATCCACGGCAGCGATTGCAGCGTGCCGGCATCGCCGGCGCCGGAGAGCCCGATGCCGGCCAGGGTGGCCGCGAGGGCCACGGCCACCAGGCCCACCAGGAACGCGAGCAGCGACGCCGGGACCAGCAGCAGCAGGACCGCGGCCAGCTTGGTGAGGACGTACCGGCTCCGGCTCTCCCCCCGTGCGACCGCGACCTTGACCATGCCCCAGCCCCAGTCGGCTCCCGCCGCCGCCGCGCCGTACGCGATCGCGAAGAGTCCGCCGATGCTGGCCACGAAGCTCACCACCGCGCCGTACGCGCCCGGGAACTCCAGGAGGGACCGGATCGCCGCCTGGGCCTGCGGGCCGCCGCCCTGGTCGGCCGGAAGCGTGGCCATCGTCCGGTAGCTCGCCCCGACGGCCACGAACAGGAGGACGAGCACGCCGAGGAAGATCCCGAGCGTGATGTACGTCGCGGGACGCTTGATGAGCTTGCGAAGCTCCCCCTGCAGCAGGCGCATCAGGTGGCTCCCGTGAGCGAGAGGAACAGCGTCTCGAGGTCGCTCCCGGACTCCAGGCCCGTGGCAAAGATTCCGGCCTGGGCGAGGGCCCGGTTGACCTCTCCCGCGCGCGACGGCTCGACGCGGACGGTGATCCACCCGTCCCCCTCCGCCTGGCCGGTCTCCTCCCAGACCGCGTCCGCCCCGATCACGCGGTCCAGCAGCGCCCGTGCCGCCACCGAGTCGGCCGGCTCCACGCGGACGCGCACGTGCCCGGTCTGCGCGAGCATCTCTTCGAGGGCTCCCTGGCGGACCAGCCGGCCACGATTGACGATCCCGACCACGTCCGCCAGCTGCTGCACCTCGGGCAGGATGTGGCTCGACACGAACACCGTGGTGCCCTGTCCGGCGAGACACCGGAGTGTCTCCCGCATCGCCACGATCCCCGCCGGATCCAGCCCGTTCGCGGGTTCGTCGAGCACCAGCAGCCGGGGCTCGGAGAGCAGCGCCGCGGCGATCGCCAGGCGCTGGCGCATCCCCGTGGAGTACGTCCTGACCTTGTCGGACGCGCGGTCGCGCAGGCCGACCAGGTCGAGCACTTCCTCCACCCGTCCCGGGCGCGGCGAGGCGCCGGTCGAGCCGATCACGTGGAGGTTGTCCCGGCCCGACAGGTAAGGGTAGAAGGACGGCGACTCGATCAGCGAGCCGACCTGTTCGAGCCGGTGACGGTCGCGCCACGTGAAGGGCCGGCCCAGGATCTCCATCTCTCCGCCGTCCGGACGGATGAGCCCCATCAGGCACCGGATGGTGGTGGTCTTGCCGGCGCCGTTCGGGCCGAGGAAGCCGTACACGACCCCGCGGGGCACGGTGAGATCGAGGCCCTGGAGCGCCGGCGTGGTGCCGTACGACTTCATGAGCCCGTGGGTGGCCAGCGCGATCTCTCCGCCCTGCCCGGTGCCTCCGGGCCCAGCCTCAGCTGCGGCGCTCACTCGCGCGCTCCCTCGTTCGTAACGCCGTCCCAGAGCCCGACGTCGGTCCGCTCGGGGCGCCTGGGCTGCGGCACCTCGAACCCGAGCCTGCGAAGGTGGTCCCGCGCGCGCTCGGTGGCCACTCGTCCCTGCGGGGTCCGGTCCAGGAACCCGAGCTGCAGCAGGTACGGCTCGTAGACGTCCTCGACGGTCTCGACCTCCTCGCCGATGACGGCGGCGAGAGCCGCCCCGCCGACGGGTCCCGACGCGAACTTCTGCACGATCGCGAGGAGCAACCGGCGGTCGGTGGCGTCGAGCCCCTCGTCGTCGATCTCCATCTCGCGCATGGCCGCCTCGGCCTGTGGTGCCGTGATGCGCTCCGCCCCGCGCACCTCCGCGTGGTCCCGGACGCGCTTGAGCAGGCGGTTCACGATGCGCGGCGTGCCGCGCCCGCGACGCGCCAGGACATCGACCGCGTCCTCCTCGATGGCCACGCCCAGGATGGCGGCCGACCGGCGCACGATGGCCGACAGGTCGGCCGCGTCGTAGTACTCGAGCCGGTAGATCGCACCGAAGCGGTCGCGGAGGGGGCCCCCGACCCGACCGGCCCGGGTGGTCGCGCCGACCACCGTGAACGGCTTCAGCGAGAGGCGGAGACTGCGGGCACTCGGGCCGCGCCCGATCATCACGTCGATGACGAAATCCTCCATGGCCGGGTAGAGGATCTCCTCGACCGTGTGGTTGAGCCGGTGGATCTCGTCGATGAACAGGACGTCCCGCTCCTCGAGGTTGGTGAGGATCGCGGCGAGGTCGCCGGCCCGCTCGATCGCCGGCCCGCTGGTGGTGTGGATGTTCACGCCGAGCTCGCGGGCGACGATGTTCGCGAGCGTGGTCTTGCCGAGCCCAGGTGGCCCGTACAGCAGGACATGGTCGGCCGCCTCACCGCGCCGCTTCGCCGCCTCTAGCAACGTGCCCAGGTTCCGCTTGACCTGCAACTGCCCCACGTACTCGTCGAGGTGGCGCGGCCGCAGGCTCGTCTCGACGACGGCCTCCTCGACGGCGAGCGCGGCGGATCCGACGACGCGGGGAGCGGGCTCCATGGGGGCCGAGTCTAGCAGGTGACGGGGGTCGGGGTCGGCCATCTAGAACGTCTGTTCA
>JAJYEB010000056.1 GCA_021790375.1 Chloroflexota bacterium
CGTCGAACACGGAGACGATCGCGGGCCCGGCCGCCTTGATGGAGATCTCCACGCCGATCCCCTGGTACTGCCCCGAGAGATCGGACGAGAGCGCGGCGTACTGCTGGGGCGTCAGGAAGTCGCTGTGTCCGGTGTCGCCCAGCGCCTGCACCAGGCCGCGGATCGCGCCGTACGTCAGCTGCGTGGGGTTCAGCGCGGACCGGTCCACATAGTGCTGTTCGACCAGGTTCCACGCCTCGTACAGGAGACCGATCTCGCTGCGGGCGTCGGCCGGCGGCGCCGCGCTGAGGGGGCTCGCACCGGAGCCGATCCCGGCCCGGCCGTAGCCGACCCCCGCGAGGAAGCCCGCGGCGGCGACGATGGCGATCACCAGGAACGCGGCCGTGCCCCGCATGACTCGTCGCCACCGTCCGGGGGATGCCGGGCGCCAGTCCGGGGGCGGCGGCTGCCAGCTCCACGTCGGCGGGAGTGGCCCGGGTTCGCCTGGCGGAGCCGATCCGTCCTGGTCGGCCGGAGCGACCGGCGCCGTGGTTACCGGCACGGAGGCGCCTGGCGCCGAGGTCCCCGGCACCGGGGCGCCATCGACCTCGGGGCGCAGTTCATCGAGCGGATGCATGAGCATTCAGCCTATCACCGGCACGGGCCGTACCCGGCCGGCGACGGCCCGGGTTCCCGGCGCGCTCAGCCGACCTGCCGTTCAGACGGTGCCGACGGGACGGCTTCCCGGGCAGCTTGGGTAACGGCCCCGCCGATCGGGGCGGGCGCGCCGACCGGGGTTGCGGGACCTGCGGCCGGGGTGGAAACCGTGGCCGGGACAACGCCCGTGGCAGGGGCCGGAGCCATGGCGCCGGCGGCCGTCGCCGCCTGTGCAGCCGTGATCTCGTCGCGCCCGTTGACGGCATCCTGGAACGTGCGGATGGCCTTGCCGATCGCCGCGCCGGTCTCCGGCAGCTTGCCCGGACCCAGCACGATCAACGCGATGCCGAGCACCAGGATCAGGTGCCAGGGTGAGAGGGCGCCCACTGCGATGTTCCTCCGTGGATGGTCGGGGGAGGATACCCCATGCTGCGCACGACCAGCCTCCAACCGGCCTCCACCGTAGCAGCCCGGGGTCAAGCCGGGGCGCAACCAAGGTTCGGAATCGTTAACGGCCGGGGCGGGCGCCGGTAACGGCCGGGGCGGCTGCCGGAATCTGCCGGGTCGGTCGCCGGACTCGGCCGGGATCGTCAGCGGCCGGGCAACGCCCCGCGGGCGACCGCCGGGGGCCTGTTGCGGCTCCGTATACTGGCCGTGCCCAACCCAGTGCCGAGGTCACGGCCATGTCCTCGCGATCGCATCGATCCCTCGGGCTCTTCGCCCTGTTCCCCGTCTCGGTCCTGGTGGCCGTGGCCTGCGGAGGCTCCGCCGCAACCCCGACCCCCAGGCCCGCCGTGGCGACGCCCGTGCCGGCACTGCCGTCCGCGGCACCCGCCGCTCCGACGGGCGGCGGCGCCTCGCAGCTGTCGAACGCAGCCGCGGCGCTCGACAACATGGATTCGTACCGCTTCAGGGTCACGGTCCAGGGAGCGGGAATGGGCGGGCCCGCCGCGAGCGGCGGCAGCGGGACGGTCAACATGAACGGCACCGTCGTGCTGAAGCCGGTCCGGGCGCTCTCGGTCTCGATGAGCGGCCTGGGTGGAACGGGCGCGGCCGGCGTGGCGGTCACCTACACCATCGTCGGCGACAAGGCCTGGATGGACCTCGGCGGCATCGCACAGCCGCTGCCCGCCGGAATGATGGGCAGCGTCGAGCAGTCGTTCGAGGCGTTCTCGCCCCAGAAGATGTTCGGACAGACGTTCGAGCAGTACCTGGCCGGGATGAAGCAGGTCGGCGAGGAACAGAAGAATGGCGTCGCCACGCTGCACCTGCAGGCCGACAGGCAGACGCTCGATGCCGTCGCGAAGACGTTCGGGGACACGTCCGGTGCGCCCGGCAACTGGTCCATGGACCTGTGGGTGGCCAGGGACGGCGGCTACATGGTCAGCGCCGTCACCCGGGGCTCCTACGACGTCAGCGGCACGCAGACGTCGACGGTGGTCTCGATCGACATCCTCGGCGTCAACGACCCCGCGAACAACGTGGTCGCCCCGTCCTGATCCGCGTCCAGAAGTCCTGATCTGCGGCAGCCGCGAGCGGTCACGACTTGCGCTGGCCGGGTGCGGTCCCGACCTGCGCCCGCCGCGAGCCGTGTGCCCGCGTCAGGCCGGGTCGGCCACGTCCATCAGCACCGGCGCGTGGTCGGACGGGATCGGGTTCTTGCGGGCCTCCCGATCGATCTCGGCCGCCCTCACCCGCGCCGACAGGGGCCGCGTCGCGAGCAGATGGTCGATCCGCATCCCCTGGCCCTTGTGGAACGAACCGGCGCGGTAGTCGTACCAGCTGTACCGACCGCCCTCCGGATGGTGCTCCCGGTACACGTCCACCAGGCCCCAGTCGAGGAGCGCCGCGAACGCCCCCCGTTCCTCGGCGGTCACGTGCGTCGCCCCCTGGAACGCGGCCGGGTCCCACACGTCCAGGTCGGCGGGGGCGACGTTGAAGTCGCCGCCCAGGACGAGCCGTTCCGCGGGGTCCCGGGCGTCCAGCCAGGCGCGCAGCCGCGCGAACCAGCGCAGCTTGGCGAGCCAGAACTCGCTGCCGACCTCCCGGCCGTTCGGCGCGTAGAGGCTGGCCACCCGCACGTCACCGCAGAGCGCGCTCACGAACCGGGCCCCGTCTGGGTCGGGCTCGCCGCTGAACCCGGGCCGCGCCTCGCTGAGCCCCACGCGGCTCGCGATGGCGACGCCGTTCCAGCGTCCCTCGCCGTGATGGGCGAGTTCGTACCCGGACATGCGGAAGGCCATCACGGGGGCCGCGTCGTCGGCCAGCTTGGTCTCCTGCATGAGCAGGACGTCGACACGGTTCCGCTCGAGCCACTCGGTCACCTTCGGGAGCCGCGCCTTGAGCGAGTTGACGTTCCAGGTGGCGATCCGCATACGGGCTGAGTGTGCCACGCGCCCCGCGGCGCCGCGCGGAGCCGGACGAGTGTCGGGCCGTTACGCCTCCAGCACCGGCTCCACGGAGATGGCCACGTTCCCTGCCAGCGCGCGGGATACCGGGCAGCCATCCTTCGCCGCGGTGGCGAGGCCGCGGAACGTCTCGGCGGAGATGCCCGCAATTCGCCCGGTGACCTGCAGATCCGACTTCGCGACGGTCCATTTCCCGTCGACGCGGTCGAACGTGACCGTCGCGCTGACCTCGAGCCGGGTCGCCGGCGAGCCGGCCTTGGCGAGCTCGCTCGACAGGGCCATGCAATAGCAGGCCGCGTGCGCCGCGGCGATCAACTCCTCCGGGCTGGTCCTCCCGTCGGCGGCCTCGGTGCGCGACGCCCACGTGACGGGCAGGTCCGAGAACGCGCCGCTGGTGGACGCGCTGACTTTCCCGGATCCCGACGCGAGGTCTCCCTGCCAGACGGCCCGGGCTTGACGGATGGCGGCCATGGCGACCCTCCTGTGCATGCTGGTGATCGGGAGCGACGCGGGGCGATGGGCCGGCGCCGCATGCGGACCATCGTCCCACAGGTGCCGTCGTGCTGCCGCTCGCGACCTCGGGGGGCCGCCGCGGATGTCGGGACCGTGGACCCGGGACCTCCCGGCGTATTCTTCACCGGCAGGTCGAGGCACAAGGAGGGCGGGATGGCGATCTGGTTCACGGTCCGGCTCGACGATCGGCCGGGGTCGCTTGCGCGCCTGGCATCCACGCTCGGCGAGCGGGGTATCAACATCAGCGGGATCGTGGGCGTCGCAGAGGACACCGACGGCTCGCTGATGCTGACGACGTCGGACGCGGACGGCACCCGCGCGGCGCTCGGTGGGGCGGGGATCGCGTTCGTGGAGCACGACTCGTCGTCCGAGTCGGTGCCGGAGGACTTCGCGGGCCTGCGGCAGGGGCTGGCCGAGCGCGGGATCGACGTCGAGGCCAGGTAGCGCCGTCCTGCGATGCCCGCTGATCCGCGGCCCGGCGTCCAGGTGTTCGGCCGGAAGGACTCGCGCGACACGCAGAAGGCGCTGCGGTTCTTCAAGGAGCGGCGCGTCCCCGTCCACTTCGTCGACGTGGCGGTGCATCCGCCGGCGCCCGGCGAGCTGCGCCGGTTCTCCGGGCGGCTCGGCGTGGCCGCGCTCCTCGACACGGACGGCCGGCGCTACCGCGACCTCGGCCTTGCGTACCTGCGCACCACCGACGACGAGTTGCTCGATCGCCTGATCGCAGACCCCGGCCTGCTCCGGCTGCCCCTCGTTCGAAGCGGCAACGCGTTCACCGCCGGATCGGCCGAGACGACGTGGACGACCTGGCTGCGGGGGGCCGAGCCCGAGCGCGCCTCGAGCGGGCGCGGAGGGTGAGGCGCGGGCTCAGAACGGCGTGATGTTCGCCCAGTCGAGTGCGGGATCGAGCACGCGAGGGCCGGCCTGGAACGCCGTCCCGGTGGACAGGAACTGGAACAGTTTCGTACCGGCGCTTCCCATGTCGTAGAGGACCACCAGGTCACCGCGGCCGTCCCCGTTCAGGTCGGCGGCCGCGATCTTCGCGGCGCTCGCGCGGAAGGTGGCCGACGACCAGAGCGTGCTCCGGATGAAGCCGGTCCCGGTGGAGAGGAGCCCCACGATCTGGCTGCCGCCTGTGTCGAGCGGGCGGAGGAACACCACGTCCGCCCGTCCGTCCCTGTTCACGTCCTCGACCGCCGTCTGCACCTGGGCCCGAGTGGCGTCGGTCACATCGAGCCATCCGGTCAGTTTGCCCAGCCCTGCCCCGGGTCCCGACGGGGCGACCAGGAACCGCATGCCGACGGGCAGCTCGGCGCCGTTGGGGCCGGCCGGCGGGGGCGTGGACGGAGGCACCGGCAGCTGTGACGGGTAGAGGTCCGACTCGACCACCAGGTCGGCGCGCCCGTCCCCGGTCACGTCGGCCGCGAACGCCCGTGCGCTGCCGACATCGAGGGGGCCGGACCACCAGGTCTGTGGCGGCGCGAACCCGGCGCCGGTCGACCGGAGCAGGTAGAGCTTTGCCTCGGGCACCGATGCCGGCACGGCAGTCGTCGCGCTGGGACCGGCGGCCGTCGGCGGTGAGCCCGGAGTGCCGGCCAGGATCGCCGCGTCGCCGGTGCCGTCCCCGTCGAAGTCGCCGGCCAGCAGCTGGACGGCCTCCGTGGGGGCCAGGTCGAGACCCGTGCCCACGCTCGACCACCAGGTGGCCGCCGGCGCGAACTGGCCGTCGCCGAGCGAGAGCGAGACCGTGATCCGGTACCCCGCCGTGCCGAGCCGTTCGAGACGGAGGACGTCGGACCGGCCGTCATGGTTGACGTCGGCGAAGGCCCAGTCGAGGGTCGTGATCGGGTCGAGGGAGGTGCCCGGCGGAAGCGAGGGTGGTTGCCAGGCCTGCTGCGGGGCATCGGACCACAGCAGGTCGTAGAAACCGGCGGGGGCCGGTGCCGCCGTGCCGGACGCGGCTGGAGAGCCGGACGGGACCGGGGATGGCGACGTGGCGGGATCGGCGGCGGCAGACGCGGTGGGCGATGCGGACGCGGGGGATGGCGTCGGCGCGGGCGCGGATCCACCAGCGATGGGGCCCGCGCCGGGCAGGGCGATCCCGATCGACCCCAGGCCGTCGCCGTTCGGGTCGTGCACCCCGGGCACCACGATCTGGAAATGGGGGCGGTAGTAGGTGCGCAGGATCTCCGGGTACAGCATCCCCTGCAGCGCGCACCGGTACGCGCTCGCCTGGTACAGGCGCCACCCGTCGGCGTCCGCTCCGCAGGCCTTGCCTGCCGTGCCCGGGCGGTATCCCGTCGGCACGAAGCGGCCGTCCTTGCGGACCGAGACGCGCCACGTGTCGAGCACCGCCTGCACCTGGCGATCCGACGCCCGGTCGTGCTCGGGCCAGTAGACCTGGTCCCACGTGTTGTCCTGCACGTCGTAGCAGCCGCCGCCGTGCGGCGCGGAGTTGCCCCGCCAGTGCATCGCGTAGTACCAGCCGTAGTCCTTGACGGCGACCGCGCCCGCCCGCAGCGCCTCGACCGGCGAGCTCGGCCCGAACTCCGCCGCGAGCACGGTGATCACGTACTTCCGGAACGGGACGACCTGGACCATGCCCTTCGCCGGGCCGACCGTGCGCAGGACGCGGATCGTCGGCGGCGGGACGTATTCGCTGGTCCAGCCCGTGCACGTGCCTCCGGCAGCGAGGGCGACGCGGGGTCCGGGCGGCGCGACGAGGAGCAGGAGCAGCGCGAGGGCGCTGGATCCTGCCGCCAGGCGGCGGAGCATGCGGGGGACCTTACTCGCTACCGGAGGAGCTTGGCAAATCCGGGGGTGCGGCGACGCACCGCCGGGCGTCGTCCCCGGTGCGCACCCGGGCGTCGTCGCTCAGGGCGCCGGAATGACCAGCTTCTGGCCCGCGTAGATCGTGTTCGGGTTCGTGATGCCGTTCGCGGCCGCGATCGCCTGGACGGTGACCCCGTACTCGGCCGCGATCGTGGTCAGATTCTCGCCCCGCGCGACGACGTGGATCCGGGTGGCCCCGACAGGTGTCGCGGCGGGAGAGGCGGCCGTCGAGGCGGAGGCTCGCGGGGTGGCCGTCGGCCCGGCCGAGACGGCCGCCGTCGGGGGGACGCTCGACGGTACCGCGGCGGGCGAGGTGGCCAGCGAGGGGATGGCCGAGGAGACCCCGGCCGCGCCCGCAGTTCCGCCGCGGCCGACGAGCTCAGCCGACAGGAACGCGAGGCCGTACCCGACGGTCGCCGCCACCAGGAGCAGGACCAGCACGGCCGCGAGCCTGCTCAGCGCGGACGCGCGGCGCCGCCCTGGTCCCTCGGCGGCCGGCGGAGGAGCTACGGCGGGCGGAGGAGCCGCGATCGGCACAGGCGCCGCGATCGGCGGGGGAGCCGCGACCGGCGGAGGCGCCGTGATCGGCGGAGGCGCCGTGATCGGCGGAGGCGCCGTGGCGGCCACGGAAGCTGCGGCTCTATCGAGCGGTTCCGGTCCGACTCCGGGAGATGCGGCAGCTGTGCCGGGAGGGGGCAGGGACGCGGCCAGTGAGGCGGCGAGAGCGGCTTCCGGGGCGGCGCGCGGAACAGGTACCGGACCGGGACCCGCTGGGGCGGTTGCCGGGCCGGGCACCGCATGGGACCCGGGGGCCGCCGCCGGGTCGGACACCGGAGCCGGCGCCGCGTCGGCGACGGTCGGGACACCCATCTCGGCCGAGGCGAGCCAGTAGTCCGGCGCGCGCTCTCCGGCGGAGTGCACCCCAGGCTCGGCGCCATCGGCAGGCGGGAGAGTGCCGGGCTCGGGAGGCCCGTCGGGCGCGTGGTCGCGGTCGGCCGGGGACGAGTCCACCATCGGACGATGATAGGGGCCCGGACCCGTATCGACGCTGCGCAGGTGTCGGACGCCCTCCCGCTCCCGTTCGCCCGATCCCCCGGCGGGCCGTCCGGACGCAATCGTCCCGGTGCCCTCTCCTCAGTCGGCCGGGGTGCGCGCCTCCAGCTGGCCGTCCCGGATCCGGGCGGGGTAGTAGCGCACGTGACGCGTCCGGGTCAGGGCACGCGCCCGTGTCTTCGCGACCGGTGGCTCCGGCCTGGCGCCGCCGCCGGCGGAGACGCGGGGCGGATGGTAGAGACCGCCGGGATCGAGGCCGCCGGTGGTCGGGAACTCCACGGTGAGGCCCGTCGAGAGGTCGAACGTGGCGCCGTGCAGGACGCACGCGACCACGCACCCGTCCAGGGTCCCGATCGACAGCGGCGCGGCCATGTGGGGACAGCGGTCGTCGGTGACCACGATGCCCGCGTTAGTGCTGGCCACGAGCAGGTCCAGGTCGCCGAACGAGGCTCGGCGCATCGCCCCCGGCGCGAGCTCGCTCATCGCGAGAACCCTGCGGAACGGTGCGGTTTCCGCGCCCGGCGCGACGAGGCCGTGCGGAATCGGGCAGAGCATGGGCGCGTCGGTCTCCGGCATCGCCAGATCCTACGCGGAACCTCCGCCGCCCATCCGGCGTCCGTCGGGCGTGGGAGGGGACGAGCCCCGTGACGGGAGGAGCGACGGAGATGACATCGCACAGGCGGGTCGCAGGACTCGGCGCGGCGATCGCGATCGCCCTGGTGCTCGTGGGGTGCAGTGGAGGGGCCACGCTGAAGACCGTTGGCCAGGCGGTGGACGCACAGCGAGAAGCCGCGATCCCGGCCGCATCGGCGGCGGCACCCGCCGCACCCGCGGATGCCGGGACCTTCTCCGGTGCCACGGGTGAATCCGGCTCTTCAGTCGGACCGGCGGCGTACGACCCGAACGTCGACCAGGCCCTCATCGTCAAGACGGGATCGATGACCCTCGACGTCGGCGATCTCGACGCCGCGCTCCTGAAGGCGCAGGCCGCCGTGACCGCCGCCGGCGGGTACGTCAGCGGGTCCGATCGGGCCGGCCAGGGAGGCCAGCAGGTGGCCACCGTCACCTACCGCATCCCGGCGGCTGCGTGGGATCGCACCCTCGTCGCCGTGCGTGCCGTCGGCAGCAGGGTCGAGAAGGAACAGACCAACACCGTCGAGGTCACCGGACAGGTGGTGGACCTGGGCGCCCGGATCGCGAACCTGCGCGTGACCGAGGCCGCGCTGCAGGCGATCATGGCGAAGGCGACGAAGATCCCGGACGTGCTCGCGGTCCAGCAGCAGCTGACCGATGTGCAGGGGCAGATCGAGGAGCTGACGGCCCAGAAGCAGCATCTCCAGCAGCAGGCGGCCATGAGCACGCTCTCCGTGACGTTCCAGGTGCCCGTGGTCGCGGTGACGACTGCCGCCAGCGGGTGGGACCTGGGCTCCCAGGTCGATCAGGCCACCGCGCAGCTGATCGAACTGGCGCAGGGGATCGCCTCCGGGGCCATCTGGCTCGGGATCGTCGTGCTGCCGCTCGTGCTGGTCGCACTGGCGGTGCTGGTTCCGGCGGCCTGGCTCGCGCGGCGGCTCGCCGCCCGGGTGCGCCCCGTACATGGTCCCGGGCAGCCGATGTGGGGTCCGGGAGCCGGGACGCCCCCCGCCTGACCGGGTCGCCGCTTCTCCAGCGGCCATCGCGACCGTGCGTCATGCTGGGGCCCATCCTCGAGGCGGTACCCGGCGACGATGGCTCCGGGATCGCATCGCGGG
>JAJYEB010000057.1 GCA_021790375.1 Chloroflexota bacterium
TGGCCGGCTTCATGGCGCCGCGCGCGGCGTACCTGTTCGGGGCCTTGCTGGGCCTTCTGGCCTCGGCGCTCTTCCTGGTCCTGGCACTGGGCCTGGTGGGGGTGTTCGGCTCGCTGGACACGATGAACGTGGGCGACCGCGTGGTGTACTCGCTCTGGCAGCTGGCCCAGTTCATGGTGACCGGGGCGATCTTCGGCTGGTTCGCCTCGTGGTATCGCGACTTCCTCCGGCGATCGCAGGTCCGCAGCCGCGAGGCGGCGGAGGCCCGCAAGCGCGAGCAGCGCCGGCAGGCCAGGCGCCCGGAGTCGAAGCGGGCCCACTGAGGGTCGCGGGCATCGCGCGGATCGCGCGGGGCCGGGATCACCTGCCGAGTGCGTGCGGCTCGCCCACGAGGTGCCGCTCCCGCTCCACGTGCCGGGCCCCGGGCGACGTTCCCCGCTCGGGCGACGTGCGGCTCCCGCGGGAGGTGCCGCTCCCGCTCCACGTGCCGGGCCCCGGGCGACGTTCCCCGCTCGGGCGACGTGCGGCTCCCGCGGGACGTGCCGCTCCCGCTCCACGTGCCCCGGTCCCGGGCGACGTGCGACTCCCGCTGGGGGCAGGGTCATCCGCGCCGCAACCCCGAGTAGCCCTGCGCACGGACACCGTCGGGCGCCCCCGGTCCGCCCGCCGCCCGCGCCACGTCTGGCAGTGCCCGAACCTCGCGCGCGACCACGTTCACGACGCTCGCCTCGCGCTGCAGCTCGCCCTCGACCCACAGGAGCGCGTGCCGCCGGACCACGCCGCGGAACTGTGCCCACCGGTCCGGCCACAGCGTGACGTTCGCCATCCCGGTCTCGTCCTCCAGGGCCAGGAAGACGGTCCCGCGCGCGGTCATCGGGTGCTGGCGGGTCACGACGAGCCCGGCGATTCGCACGTGCCCGGGGCGCAGGTCCGCGAGCCGGGCGGTCGGCGCGACGCCCAGCCGATCGAGTGCGGGCCGGAACAACTCCACGACCTGGCGGCGCGCGTCGAGCGAGAGGATCGCGTAGCTGTCGGCCAGACGCTCCAGCTCGGTCGGCGGGGGCAGGTTCGGGGCATCGGTGGGAGGCAGCCGCAGGTCGAGCGGCTGGGCGTGCTCGCGGGCCGGCAGTCGAGCCGCAAGCGCATCGCCCGCGGGATGGGCCGGCCGAGGCTCGTCCTGAGGCCGGTTGCCCGCGGGATGGGCCGGCCGAGGCTCGTCCTGGGGCCCGTTGCCGTCCGGCCGGCCGCCGTGGCCCATCGGGCGGCCGTGGCTCATGCGGATGCTGCAGTTCATGCGCCCGGAGACCGTCCTCCCGCCGGATGGCCGTGGATCCTGCGGAACTTGCACCGGGAGAACGGTATGGTCGATCGAGGGCCCGGAGGGGGGCCTGCGGGGCTCGGCCCGTGTCTCCGGCACGCCCGGCTCGTGCGGCAGGAGGTCGAGCGGCCCAGGCTCCGGGGCCAGAACCCGCCGGAAAGCGGCGAGACGGTCGACATAGCATGCCGGGGATGCAAGTTCTGCAGGGTCGGCCGGGGTGGATGGGCCGGGGAGCGGCACTGCCGGTGGCGCAGGGTCGGCCGGGGTGGATGGGCCGGGGAGCGGCACTGCCGGTGGCGCAGGGTCGGCCGGGGTGGATGGGCCGGGGAGCGGCACCGCCGGTGGCGCAGGGGCCCACGCACGTCCCCCAGGCGCGCGTGCGGCTCCGCCCGCAGGCGGACACGCGCGCCCCATCGTCCGCCCCGTCGTCGTCCGCCCCGTCGTCGTCCGCCCCGTCGAAGCCGCCACCTCGCGCAGCTGCCAGAGCAGCTCCCGGCGCGGGCGACCAAGCGAGTCGAGCGCGCCCGCCCGGATCAGCCGCTCGACCACCTCCTCGGCCAGCCCGGTACGTGCCACGACGTCGGCCAGCGACCGGTACGGCCCGCGCTCCAGCTCGCCGTCCAGCGCCACCGCGTGCTCCTCGCCGATCCCCTTCACCAGGTGCAGCCCGAGCCGGATGCCGTACCCCTCGGCCGACTCGGCCGCCAGCAGCCGGCGCGTCCGCGGATCCGGCACGACGCAGCCCGACGAGCGGACGATCACCGGCCGCCGCTCGATCCCCGAGCCTTCGGGCAGCGGCTCCCCGGGCATCCCCACCCACTCGGTCGTGGACCGGAAACGGCTCCGGTTGACGTCCACGGGCAGCACCGCCACCCCGTGGCGTTTCGCGTCGTTGATCAGCACCTCCACCGGGTAGAAGCCCATCGGCTGGTTGTTGATGAGCCCCGCCGTGAACTGCGCGGGGTAGTAGAGCTTCAGGAACGCCGACTCGTACGCGGTCCGGGCGAACGCGGCCGCGTGGCTCTTGTTGAAGCCGAAGCTGGCGAACGCGGCCACCTGCCGGAACAGCTCCTCCGCCTGCTCCCCGTCCAGGCCGCTCACGCTCCGGCACCCGTCCACGAAGCGCCGGTGGAGCTTCTCCATCTCCCGGCTCGACCGCCAGGTCCCCATCGCGCGCCGGAACCCGTCCGACTCGGCCGCGCTGAACCCCGCGACCCGGATGGCGATCTCCATGACCTGCTCCTGGTACAGGATCACGCCGAGGGTCTCGCGCAGGATGGGCTCGAGGCTGGGGTGGAGGTACGTCACGGGCTCGATCCCCTGGCGGCGGCGCAGGTAGGGGTGGACGGCGTTGCCCTGGATGGGGCCCGGCCGGATGATCGCGACCTCCACCACCAGGTCGTCGAGGGTGGTCGGCGCGGATTTCGGGAGGGTCTGCATCTGGGCCCGCGACTCGATCTGGAAGACGCCCGTGGTGTCGGCGGCGCGGATCATGCGGAAGACGTCGGGCAGGTCCTCCGGCAGGCGGTCCAGGTCGAGCCCCACGCCACAGTCGGCGGTGATGTCGCGCAGGGCGTCGTCGATCGCCGAGAGCATGCGCAGGCCGAGCAGGTCGAGCTTGATGAGCTTCATCGTCTCGACGTCGCGCTTGTCGAACTGGACGACGACGCGGCCGGGCATGCTGGCGCGTTCGAGGGGGGCGATCTCGACGAGGGGGGCGGCGGTGACGAGCATGCCGCCGACGTGGATGCCGAGGTGCCGTGGGCGGCCGTCGATGCGGGCGCAGAGCTCCAGCCAGCGCTCCCACGGCGACAGGCCGACAGTGGAGCCGGCGGCGGTGCCGGCAGTGGAGCCGGCGGTGGGGACGGCGGCGGTGCCGGCAGTGGAGCCGGCGGTGGGGACGGCGCGGCGCTCGGGGGGCGGCTCGGGCTCGAGGCGGGCAACGCTCCAGCGGGGAGCGGCGGGGATGGCGCGGCGCTCGGGGGGCGGCTCGGGCTCGAGGCGGGCAACGCTCCAGCGGGGAGCGGTGGAGACGGCGCGGCGCTCGGGGGGCGGCTCGGGCTCGAGGCGGGCAACGCTCCAGCGGGGAGCGGTGGAGACGGGGAAGGGACGGCCCTCAGCCGCCGGTGATGCGGTGCCGGCGGGGATGGCAGCAGGGCCTTCCCCGCGCAGCCATGCCACGCTGACCGGAGTGTCACCCGGGCCTCCCTCGTCGTCCGACGCGCCGCGACGGGGCGGCATCTGATCCGGGATGCGGCGCGGCAGCGCCGCGGCCTGCCGCCCGCCCTCGGTACGTCCCCCGTCCCCCCGGCGTGCCTGCCAGCCGTCCCAGGTACGTCCCCCGTCCTCCCGGCGCGCCTGCCGGCCATCCCCGTGCGCATCGGGGCCGACGCCGCCTTTCGTCGGCCCCCGGTGCTCGCGTCGCCAGCGCCCCCCGCGCGCGTGGTTCAGCTGGCCCATCTCGTCGACGAACCCGGTCGCGGCCGCGAGCTCCTGCACGATCACCGGCGAGACCGTCCCGCCGGTCGCGGCGGCGGAGAGCGGGAGGAGGCCGATCGGAGCGTCCGCACCCTCCCGGTTCGGAGCGTTCGCACCCTCCCGGTTCGGAGCGTTCGCACCCTCCCGATCCTGCTGTTTGTGCACCGGGGGAATGCTCGGCGACGTCCGGCTCTCCCGATCCTGCTGTTTGTGCACCAGGGGAACGCTATGTTCGGCTTGCGCGCCCTCCAGCCCCGTGACGCCGTCGACCCCCCCGCCACTCGAGCTCGTACCGTGCGGGGCCGGGTCGTCGGTCGAGCCCATGACTCTCCAGGGGGACGCCTGCGAGCCCGGGCGCTCGACATACCGTTCCGTGGATGCACGTTCTGCAGGATGCGTGCCGCAGGCAGGGCCTGGAAGACCCGATGTGTGTGCGGGCGAAGGACCGGGCACAGGCGAGGGGCCGGACGAGCCCGAGGCGCCGGACGAACCTGAGGCGCCGGACGAGCGGGAAATGCCGGACGAGCTCGCGGCGCCGGGCGGCGCGAAGAACTCCGCGAACCCCCCCTCCGCCTCCAGGTCGCGACAGACCATGACCGAGTCGTACGTCTCGAGCGCCTTCGCCACCCGGTCGACCAGCGACCGCGGGAACCCCAGCGCGTATCCCACCTCCCGCACCGCCGACCTCGCCCGGTAGGTGATGACGTTGCAGACCATCCCGGTGTGCTCGGGCCCGTACCGGTCGTAGACGTACCGGATCACCTCCTCGCGCCGCGACGAAGCGAAGTCGATGTCGACGTCCGGGTAGCTCGTCCTCCCCTCGTTGATGAACCGCTCGAAGAGCAGGTTGTGCCGGATCGGGTCGACGCGGGTGATGCCCAGCACGTACGCGACGATCGAGTCACCCGCGCTCCCCCTCCCCTGCGCCGGGATGCCGCGCTTTCGGGCGAACTGCATCAGGTCCCAGCAGATCAGGAAGAACTCGGCCAGGCCGGTCCGCTCGATCACGTCGAGCTCGTGGGCCAGCTGGCTCACCACCCGCGGCGTGAGCGGGTGGTACCTCCGAACCGCGCCCTCGTGGCAGAGCGCCTCGAGCCGGCTGAACGGCGTCTCGCCCTTCGGCACCTCGAACCCCGGGAACCGGTAACGCTCGAACCCCAGGTCGACCCGGCAGGAGTCGGCGAGCTCCGCCGCGGTCGTCATCCCCTCGACCCAGGCCCGCCGGATCCCGGGATCCGCGCCGGCATGGCCCGGTGGCAGCGCGAGCAGGTCCCCGGCCGACTTCAGGTGGTACTCGCCGTTCGGCCGGCGCAGGTGCGCGCTCTCGTCGAGCGTCAGGCCGTGGCGTATCGCGACCATCACGTCCTGCAGCTCGCGGTCGTCGGGGAACGCGTAGTGGACGTTGTTCGTGACCGCGATCGGCAGGCCGAGCTCCGCGCCCAGCCGCATCGTCTCCGCCACGAGCCAGTCGTCGTCGGGGAGGAGGTGGTGCTGGAGCTCGAGCACGAACCCGCCGATCCCTGCGCCGGAGCGGCCGGGAACGGCGCCGTGGCTGTCCCGGCGCGCGCCGAGGTGGCCGCCCGAGGCGCCCGGCGCCGCTTCGAACATCCGCGCGTACCGTTCCGCGGCCCGTGCCGCGCCTTCCCGGTCACCGGCGAGGAGCCGCCGCGCGATCTCGCCGTGGCGGCACCCGGAGAGCGCGACCACCCCCTCGGAGTGGCGCTCGAGCAGCGCGTGCGTGAACCGTGGCACGCCCTTGGTGCCGGCCAGGTTCGCCGCACTGACCAGCCGCGAGAGGCTGCGATAACCCGCCTGGTCGCGCGCGAGCAGCACGAGGTGGGGACCGCGCTGGCCGTCTCCGACGCCGCGCAGATCCTCGCGCACCGGGTCGCGGTGGCCCGGGAGACGGGCCCGATCCGCGCGCAGCCGCACGGGACGACCCGATTCGACCGCACCCCCCGCCGGCCCGCCTGCGACCGCCCCCGGGGAGACCGATGACGTGCGGCCTGCAGGCCAGGAAGGACCGACCTCCCTGCGCGCCCGGCCCGCCTGCCGCTCGCGTTCGCCCCCCTGCTCTCGTTCGGCCACCCACGGTGCCCACGTCGCCGGACCCTCCTGGCGTCGCCCGCGGACGCTCCGGCGCGCCGGCACCACGATTCCTCCCGGGTCGGGGACCGCGGCGTCGAGCAGCTCGATCTCCACGCCCACCACGGGATGGATGCCGGCCGCCTCCGCCGCCGTGACGAACCGGACCGCGCCGTACAGGCCCTGGTGGTCGGTGACCGCGAGCGCCCCCAGCCCGAGCTGCGCCGCACGGTCGACGAGGTCGTCGGCAGCCGACGCACCGTCGAGGAACGAGAACTCGGTGTGGCAGTGGAGCTCGGCGTACCGCGCCATGGGACCGTCCTTCCGGACGACCCATTATAGAACGGACGTTCTCTATGTCCAGCGTCCCAGCGCCTGTGCCGGGCCGTCACCGGCACGATCGGGGAGCCGGTCGACCGGTGGCTCCCGCCGGCACGCGGGCGGTGGATCGGTCAGTCCAGGATCAGTCTCGCCCGCTGGAACCGGGCCATCGCCGCGGCGAGCAGGAGCAGGTCCGCGAGCGCAAGGAGCACCGCCGCCCCGACCCCGATCGTCACCCAATCGAGGCCGTTCAGCGCCGTGACCACCTGGTGCCGGACGTCCGGCGGCAGCACCTGGAGCACCAGCACCGGCACCAGGACGACCGCGAAGATCGCCAGGTTCATGTTCTGCGCCGCCTGGCGCACGGTCGGCGCCCGCAGGGCCACCAGCGCGCCCCCGCACGCCACGAGCCCCGCGCCGAGCAGCCCGAACCCGCCGAGCAGCACGACGGCGATCGGCTCGTACAGCAGGATGCCGTGACCCGCGTTCGCCACGTTCACCGTGACCAGGCCGACGATGGCGCTGACCACCATGAAGCCCCACCCGTAGGCCACCGCCGCGACGATCTTGCCGAGCAGGATCGAGCGATCCGAGAGCCGGCTCGCCAGCAGCGTCTCCAGCGTGTGCCGCTCGCGCTCACCCGCGATGCCGTCGGCCACCATCCCGCTCGCCAGCAGCAGCGGCACCCACGCGAACGGCAGGATGGCGGCGGGCTCGCGGACCAGGTCGGGCCCGATCTGCAGCGGCAGGAACACACCGAAGACCAGGAACGAGAACACCAGGCCGCGGAGCGACCTGCGCAGCGTGCCCGACTGCAGCAGCACCTCTCGCAGGTCCTTCCAGGCGATGGTCAGGACGTCGGCGATCACGGCGCGCCACCTCCGGCCACGACGCGTGGCGCCGTCAGGCCACCTGTCACCAGCGGCATCGTCATCACGCGTCGGTCCCCACGAGCGCCATGAACGCCTCCTCGAGATCGGCGCCGCCCTTCCGCACCTCGTCGATCGCCACCCCCTCGCGCACCAGCAGCGCGACCAGCGGTGACGTGTCCTGGCCGTCGCGCAGACGCAGCGTCATGCGCCCCTCGCCCATCTCGGCCGTCTCCACCGCGGGTTGGGTTCCGACCAGCTGCACGACCCGCTCGTCGATGCCGCGCCCGGTGACCTCCATGCGGTCCCTCCGTGCCTGTGCCCGCAGCTCGTCGGGGCGCCCCACGGCCAGCAGGCGTCCGGAACGGATCACCCCCACCTGGTCGCACAGCTTCTCCGCCTCCGCCAGGTTGTGCGTCGTCAGGAAGACCGTCACGCCCTCGCGCCGCGCGAGCCGGGTGAGGTCGTCGCGCAGGGCAGCCGCGGCGATGGGGTCCAGCCCGGCCGTCGGCTCGTCGAGGAAGACCAGGGCCGGGCGATGCAGCAGGGCGCGGGCGACCGCGAGCTTCTGCTTCATGCCCCGGCTCCAGGACCCCACGATCTCGCGACGGCGATCCCACAACCCCAGCCCCGTGAGCAGGTCCCGCACACGCTCCCGGCGCTCGTCGGGCCGCAGGTGCCACACTCTGGCGTAGAAGTCCAGGTTGTCCTGGGCCGTCATCCGCTCGTACAACCCGGAGTACTCGAGCAGTGCCCCGCAGCGGTTCCTGATCGCGCCCGGGTCCGTCCGCGCATCCTGCCCCAGCACGGTGGCCGTCCCGCTGGTCGGCTCGAGCAGGCCCAGCAGCAGGCGGATGGTCGTGGTCTTGCCCGAGCCGTTGGGGCCCAGGAACCCGAAGATCGCGCCCGCCGGGACCTCGAGCGACAGCCTGTCGACCGCGCGAAGCGTGCCGAAGTCGCGGGTCAGATCGGTCGTCCGGATCGCGCAGTCACTCACCCGATGCATGCCTCCGCAGAGCCGCTGGTCGCCAGACCCGATCGACCCGTTGCCAGAACCGATTGGGCCTGGTCGCCTGAATTGACCGACCTGACCGCCGGAACTGATCGACCTGGCCGGCCGCACCGATCGGCCCGGCCGTCGGAAGCGATTGTAGGGGCCCGGTTCCACGGCGCCGTCCGAGGTATCCTCGGCCCATGCGACCGACCACCCGTGACTTCGTCGGCATCGGGATCTTCATCATCGTGCTCGTCGCGCTTCTCGTCGTGTTCGTGGCAGCAGCTCTCCCGCCGGGACACCCCTGATGCGCGTGCGCCTCGCCGCGTGCGCGGCGCTCCTCCTGATCCTTGGTGCATGCACCGCCGGCGGAACGGCCAGTCCACGGCCGGCGACCGCCTCGCCCGCGACCGCGTCGCCCGCGACCGCGTCGCAGGTTGTCGCGTCGCAGGGACCCGCCGCCACACCGGCCGCCTCGATCGCCACCACCGACACCTCGTGGGGCGTGGTCCTCGACCAGGCTCCCTCCACGTTCCCGCGATACCCGGGCGCGGCCGACGCCAACGGCGCCACCTCCGACCCGGTCACGCAGTCCGTCTCGACCAGCGCCCCGGTCTCCACGGTCAGCGGCTGGTACGCCACGGCGCTCTCCCCGATCGGATACAAGCAGACCAGCATCAGCAACCCTGCCGAGGACGGCTCAGTGGTGGCCGAGTTCGACGGCGGCAGCCTCGGCTCCGGCTGCAGGGCGCAGATCACGTACAAGCCCATGGGCTCCCTGACGCTCATCTTCGTGCTGGTCGCGGCGGGCTGCCCGGCGAGCTGACGTCTGGCAGCCGGCAGGCGGGCCCGTCCCGGCCGGGGTGTGCCGCCACGATCTTCCGGACCGGCGCGCATGCCTGCCGACCAGAAGTGCGAATCTCCCGCACGGGGCGCGTCACACCGGCGTGGCTCTCTTCGTCATCTGGGTACCACCATCTCCCCACTGGTGCGGCCGTGGTCGGTCCGGGTTCTCCTCCTCCCCGGCTCGGAAAGCGGCGCTCGATCTCGACCCCGGCCACACGGCCGGGGTCGAGTCGTACTCGGGGCGCG
>JAJYEB010000058.1 GCA_021790375.1 Chloroflexota bacterium
TTCCATGGCGGCGCCGCGTGCCGCGCTCGAGGCCGAGCGGCGGGCGCTCGCGCGCCTGCATCCCGCCGCCGTGCTGGCGGGGGAGCGACAGCACGCGGGCGAGCTGCTCGACCGGGGCCGGCGGGCCGTGGAGGCGCGTCTCTCGTCGGACCGTGCACGACTGGACAGGGCGATGGACCGGCTCCCGCTCCTGGCGCGCGGCAGGCTGGCCCGGTCCCGCGCCGACCTGGCGGGGGCCGCCGCCGGGCTGGCGGCGCTGTCGCCGTACGCCACGCTGGAGCGCGGCTACGCGCTGGTGCGGCGCCCGGACGGCCGCGTGCTGACCGACGCGGCGGACGCCGCGGCCGGCGATCCCCTGGACGTCCGGCTGGCGCGCGGCGCGTTGGACGTGACCGTGGTCGACGTGCGAGACTCGGCCTGATGGAGACCGGCCCCGCCCCCGAGGACACGATCACCGCGGGGGAGACGATCACCGCGCTCAGCTTCGACGCCGCGCTGGCGGAACTCGGCGAGGTGGTAGCACGGCTCGAGGCCGGTGGACTGCCGCTGGAGACGTCGATCGCGCTGTACGAGCGGGGTGTGGCGCTGCACACGCAGTGTGCCCGGCTGCTCGACGACGCGGAGCTGCGCGTCCGGCGGCTGGTCGAGGAGGCCGGAGGCGTCCTCCGTGCGATCGACCTCGCGCCGGACGACCCGGACGACGAGGGGACGCCGAGCGCGTAGAATCCCGCGATGTCACCTTCCCGGAGGACGCCGTGTCGATCCTCGCGTCGCTGACGGGGCCGCACGACCTCCGCGCCCTCGACGACGAGCAGCTCCAGACCCTCTGCGAGGAGATCCGCCGCACGATCGTCGAGACCGTCGCGGTCACCGGCGGGCACCTCGGCAGCTCCCTCGGCGTGGTCGAGCTCACGGTCGTGCTCCACCGGCTCCTCGAATCGCCGCGCGACCGGATCGTGTGGGACACCGGCCACCAGGCCTATCCGCACAAGCTGCTGACGGGCCGGCTCGAGCGGTTCCCCACGCTGCGCCAGCTGGGCGGGATCGGCGGGTTCCCACGGCGCAGCGAGAGCGAGCACGACGTCATGGACGGCGGCCATGCCGGCACGGGGCTCTCGGTCGCGCAGGGCCTGGCCGCGGCGCGCGACCTGCGCGGCACGCACGAGCGGATCGTGGCAGTGGTCGGGGATGCGGCCCTGATGAGCGGCCTGGCGCTGGAGGCGCTCAACGACATCGGGCAGCGGCAGATGAACCTGCTGATCGTCCTGAACGACAACGAGATGAGCATCTCGCCGACCGTGGGGGCGCTGTCCAACTACCTGAGCGCGATCAAGCTGTCCCAGGCCTGGCAGACCACGAAGGCCGGCTACGACGCTTTCCTGGAGCACATGCCGATCGTCGGGTCGGCCGCCGTCGAGCTGTCGCGCCGGGCGCGGAAGTCGGTCGTCAACTTCGCGCAGCAGCCGGGCCACCTGTTCGAGGACCTGGGCATCACCTACATCGGGGTCGTGCCGGGCCACGACCTCGGCGTGCTCACCTCCACGCTCCGGCGGGCGCTGCGCCTGGAGGGCCCCGTGCTCGTCCACGTGCGCACCCAGACGGGCCACGGTTACGAGCCGGCCGAGGCCGACCAGGTCGGCTTCCACGGCGCGGCCCTCCCACCGATGGACGTCCCGGGCATCACCACCCGGCCGCCGGTGGACCAGCCGAACGGGGACGGCGACGCGACCCTGTCGGTCGCCCAGGCCGCCGCGGCCGCCCGCAAGCCCCCCACCTACACCTCGGTCATGGCGCAGGAGCTGCTGGAGATCGCCGCCGGGGATCCCCGCGTGGTCGCGATCACGGCCGGCATGCCGACCGGCACCGGGCTCCATCTCTTCCAGGGGGCGTACCCCGACCGTTTCTTCGACGTCGGCATCGCCGAGCCGCACGCCGTGACCCTCGCGACGGGGATGGCGCTCGGCGGCCTCCGGCCGTTCGTGGCGATCTACTCGACGTTCCTCCAGCGCGCGTTCGACCAGACGGTGCACGATGTGTGCCAGAACGATCAGCCCGTGGTGATCGGCGTGGACCGGGCCGGCCTGGTCGGCGAGGACGGCACCAGCCACCAGGGCATGTTCACGCTCCCGGCCCAGCGGCAGCTGCCGAACCTGGTCATCGCCTCGCCCAAGGACGAGCAGGAGCTGCGCCGGCTCCTCCGCACGGCCTTCGCGCAGCCCCACCCGTTCGCGCTGCACTATCCGCGGGATCCGGGCCAGGACCTGCCGGCGGTCCAGCCCACCGCCATCCCGGTCGGGGAGGCTGAGCTGCTCCGTGAGGGGCACGACCTTCTCTTCGTGGGCTTCGGCCCCATCGTGATGCGCGCGCTGGCCGTGGCCGACGCGCTGGAGGCCACGGGCTGGTCGGTGGGCGTGATCAACGCCCGCTTCGTGCAGCCGCTGGATGAGGCGCTCATCGTCCGGCACGCGCTGGGGAAGCAGCTCGTGGTCACCTTCGAGGAGAGCGTGGAGGCCGGCGGTTTCGGCTCGGCGGTCCTCGAGGCGATGGCCCGCGCCGGCCTGTCGGACGCGCGGGTGCGCGGCGTCCCGGTGCGCATCATCGGGATCCCCGCGGGCCACTTCGTCGACCACGGGTCGGTGGCCGACCTGCGCCGCACCCTCCTCCTCGACCCCGCCGGGCTCGAGTCCCAGGTGCGGGAGACCATCGCCGAGCTGGGCATCGTCCCGTCGCGCCCCGTGGTGGAGGCACGCTCCGCCTGAGCCGCGTGCGCCTCGACCAGCTGGTGGTCACCCACGGCCTCGCCGATACACGCTCCAGGGCCCAGGCGCTGCTGCTGGCCGGACGCGTCCGCGTCGGGACGGGTGACGGTGCCCGCACCGACCGCAAGCCCGGTGACCTGGTCGACCGGGCGACTCCCCTCGAACTCGTCGAGCGTGCGCCGTTCGTGTCGCGGGGCGGGGAGAAGCTCGCCGGCGCGCTCGACTCGTTCGGCGTCGATCCGTCCGGCCGGGTGTGCCTGGACGTCGGCGCATCCACCGGCGGGTTCACCGACTGTCTGTTGCGGCGCGGCGCCGCGCGTGTCTATGCTCTCGACGTGGGTCGTGGCCAGCTCGCCCAGTCGCTCCGTGCGGATCCCCGCGTCGTCTCGATGGAACGGACGCACGCGCGTCGGCTCGACCCGTCCGATGCCCAGCACGTGGCCCTGCCCGAGCGCCCCTCCCTCGCGGTCATCGACGTCTCGTTCATCCCGCTCGAGCGGATCCTGGGGGCCGTGGCGGGCCAACTTGCCCGGGGCGGCGAGATCGTGGCCCTGGTGAAACCCCAGTTCGAGGCGGGGCCCAGGCGCGCCGCGGGGGGCGTGGTGCGCGACCCGGCGGTCCATCGCGACGTGCTGGACGCGGTGGCGGCCTTCGCCGCGTCGATCGGGCTCCTGGTCCGCGGCGAGGTCCCGTCGCCGCTGCTGGGTCCGGCGGGCAACCGCGAGTTCTTCCTCCACCTCGCGGTCCCGGCCTGATGCGCCTCGGATTCGCCTTCAATCCGACGATCCCGGCCACGCTCGACCTGCGGGAGCGGGCCCACGCCTGGTGCGACGAGATGGGCGTGGAGCGCTGGGACGCCGCCGCCGGAGACGGCGACGCGCTGGTCGCCGGGCTGCCCGGCACCGACGTGCTGGTGGTGCTGGGCGGCGATGGCACCCTGCTCCGCGCGGCGCACGCGGTGGCCGTGGCCGAGGCCGACGTGCCCATCCTCGGCGTGAACCTCGGCAAGGTCGGCTTCCTGTCGAAGGCCGAGGCCCACGAGCTCGAGCGGGTGCTGGGACGCGTCCGCGACGGGGACTACGAGCTCGAGGACCGGATGGTGCTGGAGGCCCGCCTCCTGCCGGGCGGCCGCGAGGAGGGGGCAAGGTCGTTCGTGGCGCTGAACGACGCGGCGATCGTGCGTGCCCGGGAGGCCAGGGTCGTCCGTCTCGAGGTCACCATCGACGGGTCGCACGTGGCGACCTACATCGCCGACGGGGTCATCGTGGCCACGCCCACCGGGTCCACCGGCTATTCCTTCAGCGCCGGCGGCCCCATCCTGGACCCGACCAGCCGGAACCTCGTCGTGACCAGCGTGGCGGCATACCTGAGCGCGATCCGCTCGGTGGTGGTGGGGCCGCGTCACACGGTGCGGGTGCAGGTCCTGGCCGCGTTCGACGTGCTCGTCAGCATCGACGGGCACGAGGACGTGATGCTGAACGTCGGCGACGTGGTCGAGGTGCGGGCACGGCAGCGGCCGGTCCGTTTCGTGGAGCCGCGGGGCGCCCCGGCCTTCTGGGATCTCCTCCGCGAGAAGGCGCAGCTGCTGCCCTCGTGACGCTGCTCGAGCTGGACGTCCGCGACCTCGCGCTGATCGAGCGGGTCCGGCTGGAGCCCCACCCGGGCTTCACCGTGATCACCGGGGAGACCGGGGCCGGCAAGTCGCTCCTGATCGACGCGCTGGTGCTCGTGCTGGGTGCCCGTGCCGACGCGGGTTTGGTCCGGGCCGGCGCGCCGCTCGCGCGGGTGCAGGCGCTGTTCGATCGCAACCCCGAACCGCTGATCTGCGTGCGCGAGGTGACGGCGGCGGGCCGCAGCACCGCGCGGGTGGACGACGCCGCGGTCACCGCCGCGCGACTGGCCGACGTCGCCGGGCCGCTGGTGGAGATCCACGGCCAGCACGACCAGCAGCGGCTGCTCGATGCCTCGCACCAGCGGGACCTGCTCGACGCGCACGGCGGGCATGCCGCCCTGCGGGCGGGCGTGGCCGCGGCCGTGGAGGCGTGGCGGGCGAACCGGGCGGCCCTGGACGCGCTGGAGGGGGATCCGCGGGCGGTGGCCCGACAGCTCGAGCTGCACCGGCACGAGGCGGCCGAGATCGAGGCGGCCGGCCTCCGTCCCGGTGAGGCAGACGAGATCCGCGAGCGCCTGGCCGCCGCGGCCGGCGCCGCACAGGTCGAGCGACTGGTTGCCCTGGTGAGGGATCGGCTGGCGGGGGAGGGGACGGGAGCCCGCGACGTGCTGGCACGCGTCGCCCGGGACGGCGGCGACCTGGCCCGCCTGGACGGCCGGTTCTCGGGGCTGGCGGAGCGGATCGAGGCGCTGCTCGCCGAGGCGGACGACGTGGTGTCGGAGCTGCGGCGGGTGGCGGGTTCCCTCGACCACGATCCCGCCACGGTCGCGAAGCTGGAGGAGCGGCTGGGGCTGATCTACGCGCTCGAGCGCAAGTACGGCCCCGACGAGGAGGCCGTGCTGGCGCACGGCGCCCGGGCACGAGCCGCGGCCGAACGGCTGGAGGGGCTGGAGGCGGAACGAGCGGCCCGGGCGGCCGACGACCAGCGGCTGGAGGCCGCTGCCCGCGAGGCGGCGGAGGTCCTGACGGACGCCCGCCGGGTGGCGGGGGACCGGCTTGCCGCGGCCGTGTCGCAAGCGCTCGAGGCGCTCGGGTTCCGGCAGGCGCGCCTCGACGTGGAGCTGGTCCCGGGCGAGCTCGGTGTCGCCGGTGCCGAGGCGGTGCAGTTCCTGATCGCCCCGAACCCGGGGGAGCCGGCCATGCCGCTCGCGCGCATCGCCTCCGGCGGCGAGCTCTCGCGGGTCTCGCTCGCGGTGAAGGAGGTGCTCGCCGCCGCCGACGCCACGCCCACGCTGGTCTTCGACGAGATCGACGCGGGGATCGGCGCCCGTTCGGCGGAGCGCGTGGGCCGGAGCCTGCGGCGCCTGGCCCGCGAGCACCAGGTGCTCTGCGTGACGCACCTGGCACAGATCGCCGTCCATGCCGACGCCCACGTGCGCATCGAGAAGCGCGAGCGGGACGGCCGCACGGTCACCGAGGTGCGGCGGCTCGACGCCGGCGAGCGGGTCGGGGAGCTCGCGCTGATGCTGGGCGGCGAGGGCGGCGGGCCGGCGGCACGCGCGGCCGCGCAGGAGCTGCTCGATCGCGCCTCCTCCGACGACCCGACCGCCGGCAGGGCGCCAGGACGGGCACCGTGACCGTGGCCGGCAGGAGGCGACCGCCCGTGCCGGCCCGTGAACCCCCGGACCTCCGGCAGGCGATCGATGCGTACCTGCTGCACCTGCGCGTCGAGCGCGGGCTCTCGCCCCTGACCATCCGCTCCTACGCCGGCGACCTCCGGGGCTTCGCGACGTCCGCCGCCGGGGTCGAATCCTGGGCCGCGAGCGCGGAGCCCGCCAGGCGCTACCTCGCCGACCTCACGAGGCCGCCGCGCTCCCTTCGCCCGTCGAGTCACCGGCGGAAGGCGGCCGCCGTCCGGGCGTTCTACCGGTTCGCCTACGGAGACGAGCGGATCGACGTCGACGTGGCGGGCGCGCTCGATCTGCCGCGCCAGGCGCGGCGGCTCCCCGACGTCCTCGACCGGGACGAGGTGGAGCGGCTCCTGGCGGCGGTGCCGCTACCTGACGGGCCCGCCGCGACCGAGGCCGGGGCGACGTCCATTCGGGACCGGGCACTCCTCGAGCTGCTCTACGCGTGCGGCCTCCGGATCGGCGAGGCGCTCGGGCTGGACCGCGACGACCTGTCGCTCGAAGGTGCCTACGTCCGGGTCATCGGCAAGGGCGACCGGGAGCGCCTCGTGCCGGTGGGCGAGCCGGCCCTCGACGCGCTCGGGCGGTGGATCGACGAGGTGCGCCCCGCGTGGCTGTTGCGGGCCCCGGCCGGGCGTGCCCCACGCGACCCCCTCTTCGTCGGTTCCCGCGGGGCACGAATGGGGCGCATGGCGGCGTGGCGGGCCATCCAGCGCGCGGCAACCCTGGCGGGCCTCCCGGAGCACGTGACGCCCCATACCCTGCGCCACAGCTTCGCCACGCACCTCCTCGAGGGCGGCGCCGACCTGCGTGTCGTCCAGGAGCTGCTCGGACATGCGAGCATTGGCACGACGCAGCTGTACACGCACCTGACCGGGGAACGCATCCGGCAGGTGTACGCGCGGGCCCATCCGCGCGCCTGAGGCAGGAGGGTCGGGGGCATGCGGTACACGGACTCGCTGCTGGCGGACGGCGAGGTCATCGTCCGCCGGGCACGCCAGCACTGGCTGGCGGTGGCGGTGGACGGCAGGCGCGGCTGGGTCCTGCTCGTCATCGGGGTGCTCGCGCTCGTCGTCGGGCTCTTCCTCCGGGACGGCACCGACCCCGGGCAGACGATCGGGTCGGTGCTCTCGGTGGTCGCGCTGCTGGCGCTGCTCGCGGGCCTGGCGCTCGTGGTGTACCAGGTGCTCGCGTGGAGGGCCCAGGACTACGTGGTGACGAACCGCCGGGTGGTGCAGGTCGAGGGGATCCTCAACAAGCGTGCCGCGGACTCGTCGCTGGAGAAGATCAACGACGCGGTCCTGGTCCAGAACGTCCTCGGCCGGATCCTTCGCTACGGGGACCTGGAGGTGCTGACCGCGTCCGAGTCGGCCATCGACCGGTTCCACATGCTCGCGCGGGCCGCCGACTTCAAGCGCGAGATGCTGAACCAGAAGCACGCGCTCGAGATGGAGGTCGCGCGCTCGCCGAGCCCGCCGCTGCGGGCCGACCGGCCGGACGCCGGGTCCGCGCAGGCGCGGCCCGAGGCGCCCGGCACTCCATCGTTCGCGCAGGCCCCGGCCCCTGCTGCGATGCGCCCCGGCGATACGGCAGCCGGGCCCACCGCCGCCGCGTCCGAACAGACCATGGCCACCCTCGCGCGCCTGGCCGACCTGCGCGATCGCGGCGCGATCACCCCCGAGGAGTTCGAGCACAAGAAGGCGGAGCTGCTCGCGCGCCTCTGACGGGGCCGGCACGGCGCCGGCGAGGTCCGGCACGACGCCCGCACGGCTCGGGCGCCGAGTCGCCCGCCGCACGGCACGGGAGCGGAGTCGTCCGACGCCCGGGGTCGCCGGCATCCCTCGTGGGTCGTTCGAACCGCCGGCTGCGTACTCCCCGCCGTCACCCCCGCTACCATGTCCCGGTCGCCCCAGGCACCCGGAGGTCGCGTGAACTCGCAGCTCGTCGCGTCCCTGATCGCGGTCGCGATCATCCTGCTGGTCGGTTTCCCCGTCCACGAGTTCAGCCACGCGCTGGTCGCCGATCGACTCGGCGACCGGACCGCGCGCTACCTGGGCCGGCTCTCGCTCGACCCGCGGGTGCACTTCGACCCGCTGGGCGGGGCGCTCCTGGTGCTGAGCGCGGTGGTGGGCGGCATCTTCATCGGCTGGGCCAAGCCCACGCCGGTGAACCCGAGCAACCTCGAGGGCGGGCATCGGGGCGAGGCCATGGTCGCGGCGGCGGGACCCGTCTCGAACCTGATCATGGCCGGGCTCGTGGCGATCGCGCTGCGGGTCATCATCGCGTTCAGCCTGATCGATCCCTACGCCGGGAGCGTCCAGTTGCTCGTCCTGCGCATCCTCCTGTACCTCGTCCTGATCAACGTGTTCCTGTTCGTCTTCAACCTGCTGCCGATCCCTCCGCTCGACGGCTACAAGGTCATGCTCGGGGCGGTGAGCCCGCGGACGGCGTGGCAGATCCGCCAGTACGAGCAGTACGGGTTCATGCTGATCGTCGTGGTGTTCCTCCTGGCGGGGCCGGTCATCGGACCGATCGGCACCGGGATCGCGAACTTCCTTGTCGGTCAGACGATCTTCTGACGGCACCGGCTGGTGGGCGGCCAAGGTCCGCCAGTTCGCCACGCACCTGCACCCCCGGGAGCGGCCCGCGGAGCGACGCGACCTGGACGCCTGGTTGTCTCCGGCGCAGCAGGAACTCTTCGCCTCGATGCATCCGGCGGATCGCCGGCACGGGCTCGACGTGGTCCGCCGGCTCCGCGCCGAGGGCTGGGTGGACGGCGACGTGCTGCTGGCCGGGCTCTTCCATGACGCCGGGAAGGGACGCACGGGGCTCTGGCCGCGCGTGGCGTGGTCGCTCGCCGAGCGCTACGGCTCGCTGCCCCGCCGCGCGGCGGCGCTACTGCCCGGGTTCCGTGCCGCGCTCGACCGGCTGGATCGGCACCCCGAGGCCTCGGCGGAGCTGGCGCTGCGGGCGGGGTGCCCGGCCCGCACCGCGGACCTGATCCGCCACCAGGCGGCCCCGGCGGATGCGGCCGGTGAGGCGCTGCATCGCGCGGACGAGGCCAGCTGACATGGTCCGCGGCTCGCTCCGGC
>JAJYEB010000059.1 GCA_021790375.1 Chloroflexota bacterium
GGCGACACCGGTCACCACGCACAGGACGCCGAGCGGGATATCGACGTCCACGTCCCGCAGGTTGTGCTGGGTCGCGTGGCGGATCTTCAGCGTGCCGACCGGCGTGCGGGTGCGCGGTTTGAGCGCGGCCCGGTACCCGAGGTGGCGTCCGGTGAGCGTATCGCTGGCCCGCAGGCCCTCGACCGTCCCCTCGAAGCAGACCGTCCCCCCCTGGGCGCCTGCACCGGGACCGAGGTCGACGACGTGATCGGCGATCTCGATGACCTCCGGCTCATGCTCGATCACCAGCACCGTGTTGCCCTTGTCGCGGAGCTCTCGGAGCAGCCGGTTCGTCCGCTGGACGTCATGGGGGTGGAGGCCCGTCGTGGGCTCGTCGAAGACGTACGTGACGTCGGTCAGCGCGGACCCGATGTGGCGGATCATCCTGACCCGCTGCGCCTCGCCGCCGGAAAGCGTTCCCGACGAGCGATCGAGCGAGAGGTAGCCGAGCCCGATCTCTACGAACGAATCGAGGGTGTGCAGCAGGGCACCGAGCAGTGGCGCCACCGACGGCTCGGCGAGGCCGCGGACCCATGTGGCCAGGTCGCTGACCTGCATGGCACAGGCGTCCGCGAGGTTGATGCCCCGGATCCGCGACGAGCGGGCCGCCTCGCTCAGGCGCGTGCCGCCGCACTCGGGGCAGGCTGTGAACGTGACCGCCCGGTCCACAAACGCCCGGATGTGCGGCTGCAGCGACTCCTGGTCCCTGGACAGGAACGACCCCTGGATCCGCAGCACCAACCCCTCGTAGGTCATGTTGATGCCCTCGATCTTCATCCGGACGGGCTCGTGGTAGAGCAGGTCGTGGCGCTCCTGCTCGGTGTAGTTGCGGATCGGCTTGTGGGGGTCGACGAACCCGGAGGACGCGTAGAGGCGGTAGTTCCAGCCGCCCGCGGTGTAGCCCGGGATGGTGAGTGCGCCGTCGGCGAGCGACCTGGAATCGTCGAACAGCTGGGTGAGGTCGATATCGGAGATCGTCCCCATGCCCTCGCAGCGCGGGCACATCCCGCCGGCAACGGTGAACGTCCTGCTCACGGTCCTGCCCGCACCGCGGTCCACGGTGATCGCACCGGCACCCCGGACCGAGGGGACGTTGAAGGAGAATGCCTGGGGGGAGCCGAGGTGCGGCTGCCCGAGCCGACTGAACAGGATGCGCAGCATCGCGTTGGCGTCGGTGGCGGTGCCGACCGTGGAGCGGGGGTTGCCGCCCATCCGCTCCTGGTCGACGATGATCGCCGTGGTCAGTCCCTCGAGCACGTCCACGTCCGGCCGCGCCAGCGTGGGCATGAAGCCCTGCACGAACGCGCTGTAGGTCTCGTTGATCAGCCGCTGCGACTCGGCGGCGATGGTGGCGAAGACCAGCGAGCTCTTGCCGGAACCCGAGACGCCGGTGAAGACGGTCAGCCGGCGCTTCGGGATCTCGATGCTCACGTTCTTCAGGTTGTTCTCCCGGGCGCCATGCACCCGGATCAGACCGTGGCTGTCGGCAACGTGCAGCACAGGCGACTGCTCAGCTCACGGCTCTCTTCACGAGCGCGGCGATCCGGGTCTCGTCGGCGGGAGTCAACTCCATCAGCGCGTAGGAGTTCGGCCACGTGGAGCCGTCGTCGAGCTTCCTCTCAGCCATCTGCGAAGCACCTCCTCTGCGCCGAGGGATGCCCGGCCGGTTGACGTCCGGGGATGAACGGGGCGATCAGCCGCGGGGCTGGTTGATCCGGATCAGGTTGCCGGCCGGGTCCCGGAAGGCGCAATCGCGCACGCCGTAGGGCTGGTCCATCGGCTCCTGGACCACCTCGGCGCCGGTCGCCTGCACGTGCTCGAAGGTCCCGTCGACGTCGGCAGTCGTGAGGTTCAGCCGCGCGAGGAGGCCCTTGGCCAGCAGGTCGCTGATGGCCTCGCGGTCCGACGGCGAGATGCCGGGGTCAGCCGCCGGCGGCTCGAGGACCACGCTGACGTCGGGCTGCGAGGGCGACCCCATCGTTGTCCAGCGCATGCCGTAGGCGCTGACATCGTTGCGGACCTCCCAGCCCAGCGCGTCGCGATAGAACGCGATCGCCTTCTCGTGATCGTCCACCGACAGGAAGCAGTTCTGCAGTTTCACGTCCATGGGACCGATCCTATCTGCCTCCGGTGGTGGCCGCTTCTCGATTCCTGACCGGTCGCAGCGCCGCCCCCACCAGGCAGGGGGGAAGCGGTTCCGTCCACGAGTGATCCCGAGCCCGATAGGCGCTCGGGGTCTCCCCGACGAGCTCGGTGAAGCGGGCGCTGAAGGTCCCCAGCGACGAGCAGCCGACCTCGAAGCACACCTCGGTGACCGAGAGATCGCCGCGCCGGAGCAGGGTCATGGCCCGCTCGATGCGCCGGGTCATCAGGTGGCTGTAGGGGGTCTCGCCGAAGGCTTCGCGGAAGCTCCGGGAGAAGTGGCCGGACGACATGCAGGCGGTGCGAGCCAGCGCCTCCACGTCGAGCGGGCGCGCGTACTCCCGATCCATCTGATCTCGCGCACGCCGCAGGCGTACCAGGTCGCCGCGATCCACGGCGCACACCATAGCACCCGCCGCGCGGATGCCCGGAGTCGGATACGGCGGGATGTGCCTGATCACGCCCGACCCCGCCCGCCAGGGCCGTGGCGCACGCGGTGTGGCACAATCGCGCCGGGCGTCCCCCCGATGCGTCAGGAGCGTGTGAGCGTGCGCGCCGTCCACGTCCCCAAGAACCAGTTGATGCTCATCGCCGGCCTGGTCTGGTGCGCGGCGGGCGGGATGGTATCCATGATCGGGCTGCCGCTCGAGTTCGGGCTGGCGCCCGCGCACCTGGTCCTCATCCCGCTCGCGGCGGTGATCTTCGTCGTGTTCTACGTCTTCGTCTTCTCGCCGCTCGTCCGGAAGCACACCGGCCGAATCCGCGCGCGGGCGGAGGATCGGCTCCCCTTCTGGCACTTCTTCAACGCCTCGTCGTGGGCGGTGATGGCCGTGATGATGGGCGGCGGCATGGCGCTCCGCCTCTCCCACCTGATGCCGGACTGGATGATCGCCTTCTTCTACAGCGGGCTCGGCCTGGCGCTCTTCCTCTGCGGCGTTCGCTTCCTGGGCGTCTTCGCGCGCAAGGACCTCCTGACCCTCGCCCCCGAGCGGCTCCGCTCCGACCCCTGACCGCGCGCCCTGCGGGCGATACGTCGGGCGGTGCGCGTCACGCGGGTCCCGGTCGTGCCCCCCGGGGCCGGTCAGCCCGCGTCGGACTGTGCCGCGCTCGCCCGGGAGACCGGCAGGTCGTCGTAGCGCTTCCAGCGGTAGATCAGCGTCGAGATCGCCCAGCTGGCCACGAAGATCGCCACGATCCCGACGCCGAGGAGGCCGAAGTCGAGCCGGTCGGCCACGGCCCAGATCCCGCCCTGCAGGCCGAGCTCGCTGCCGATCACGCTCACTGCCTCGATCCCGCCGATGACGAACGCGATGATCACCGACACCAGCGTGATGTTGAGGTTGTAGTACAGCTTCCGGATCGGCTTCAGGTACGCCCAGCCGTACGCGCCGAGCATCAGGACCCCGTCGGTCGTGTCGACCAGCGACATCCCCGCGGCGAACACCATGGGCAGCAGCAGGATCAGCCAGATCGGCAGGTGGCTGGCCCCGGAGGTCGCGGCGAGCCCCAGGAGCGCCACCTCGCTCGCGGTGTCGAAGCCGAGCCCGAAGAGGACCCCGAGGGGATACATGTGCCAGCTCTTCCGGATCAGCCGGAGGGCCGGGCGGAACACGCGCGCCAGCAGCCCCCGGTTGCTCAGGTAATCCTCGAGCGACTGTTCGTCGTAGGACCCGCCGGCCGAGACCTTGCGGAACATGCCGTAGATGTCCAGCAGCACGACCAGGTTGATCAGCCCGATCAGCAGCAGGAATGCCGCCGAGACGCTGGTGCCGATCAGCCCGCCCACCGAGCGCAGCGTCGGCACGTCGCTGACGAAGGCCGCGGAGACGGCGATCGCCACCGACAGCAGGACCACGATCGTGGAGTGTCCCAGCGAGAAGAAGAGCCCGACCGCGACCGGCCGCTGACCGTCCTGCATCAGCTTCCGGGTGGAGTTGTCGATCGCGGCGATGTGGTCGGCATCGACCGCGTGCCGCAGGCCGAAGGAGTATGCGAGGAAGGCGGCCGGGAGCAGGATCGGGTACCGGGTCGACGCGACCAGGGTGAGCCCCCAGGCGGTCAGGTTGAAGGCGAGCAGGAACCCGTAGACGCCGATGACTCTCCGGCGCAGGTCCCTGGAGGAGGCGAGGATGCGGGTGGCGTGGGCGAGCAACGGGTCCCCCTGGCGTGAGTCAACGGCCGATGGAACGAGATCCTACCGTCGGCGGCGTTCAGTTGCAACCCATTGCAACTGCATTGAAACGCAACCGATCCCGCCCGACGGCTGCGTCACCGGGACTGGCCGTGCGGGTGGAGGGTCGTTCAGGGTGGTGTTCGGCCGGGACGCGCGATCGGATTGGGGGGCGCCGTCGCCGGGTCGCAGCGCAGCTCCCGGTGCCGTCACGGCGCCCGGGATCTCCGCGGCGCCTACCGGGTTTCCGTCGGCGGAAGGTCGAGTTCCAGCTGGGGGCTGGCCGCGGGCGCCTCGACCGTCCCGGGTCGGGAGGCTCGAGGCCGTCGACCGGTCCTGTGCGTGACTCCCTGCACCAGCAACGGCTCGCCCACGATCGCCGCCAGCCGCTCGGCGATGGGCCACCAGTCCATGGTGTCGGTCACATCGGAGGCACGGACCATGACCAGGCGGTCCGGCCGCAGGAACTCCGGGAGGATGCGGTCCAGGATCGCCTCGATCTCGTCGCGGAACGCGTCGCTGGTGCTGCGAACGCCGTCGGGGCGCAGGGCGATGTCGGGGAGCAGGCGCACCACCAGGTCATAGGTGCCGGACCAGGCGCGCACGAACGGCTCGACGGAGAACCGGTCGACCATGCCGCAGGCTCGCAGGTAGTAGGCGAAGTTGTCGACCACGCCGCGGTCGGTCACGAGCGCCTCGGCCTTGGGAGCCAGCTCGAGCTCCTGGCGGACCTGCGAGACCAGGACCCACAGCTGCGCCTCGCCGGTGGCGGTCTCGTTGATCCCCAGCGGGTTGTCCCGCACGACCTCGCGCCCGTACTCCACGGACCGCCCCGCCCGCTGCAGCGCGCCCACGAACGCATGCGCGGCCGTGGTCTTGCGGATGCCGTGCGAACCCACGAAGGCGATCTTGGCGTGCCGGGTCCAGGCGGTCACGGCCGGCTGCAGTCCTCGCAGCGGCCGAAGATCGCCAGGTGGCTGAGATCGACGTCGAATCCGTGCCGCCGGTGGAGGAGGGGCAGGAAGTCTCCCAGCTCGTCGCTGCCGATCTCCCACGTGGCGCCGCACTCACGGCAGATCAGGTGCGCGTGCGGCGCCTCCGCCGCGGGCTGGTACTGCTCGCGGCCCTCGGCGTCGTGGATGTGGGTGATGAGCCCCAGTCCCTCGAGCACGTCGAGGGTGCGGTACACGGTCGACGGGACGAATCCGGGGTCCTTCTCCAGGCACCGTTCGACGAGCTGTGCGGCAGTCACGTGGCCCTCGAACTCGGCGAGGGCGCCGACGACGGCCCGGCGCTGGGGCGTCAGTCGCAGATGGCGCCGCCGCAGCAGCGCCGCGACGTCAGCCCAGGCGAGGGGAGAACTCTGCTCGGCCATGGGTTCCGAGGATAGCAGCGCGGTCGCCCCGGGAGGCCCGATCCCCGGGATCACCGGCGCGTCGAGTCGTCCGCATCCAGCCGGACGGCGTGCCCCTCGATGATCGTGTCGCGCGGGGGACGCCGCCGCCAGCGCTCCCAGCGCGCGGGGATCCCGCTGAAGGGCAGCAGGTACAGCAGGAGCAGGATGGGCAGCAGGTAGCGGCCGAGCGCCTCGAACTCGATGGCGGCGAGGCCGAGCGCCAGGAGCGTGACCAGGTAGCCGATCCGCCACTCGAGGCCCGTCCCGGCGCTCCACAGCCGGCGCGTCGGCAGCAGCGCCAGCACGAACAGCACGAAGAGGAGCGCGAGCGTCAGGTAGCCCATCGGTGCCATGGTACGCGCGGCCGGATTCGCGGCCGGCGCAATCCGGGAGCGCCCCCGGAGCCGATGGTACGCTCGGGGGGCCGTCTTCGGCGGGCCCCCGGCTCGACGTGCGTGACGCTGGTGGCGGATGCAGCACCGGGGCCGGGCTCCGTCCGGCCGGGCAGGGGAGGGTTCGACGTGCACGACCTGCGCCTCGACGACGCGACGGTGGCCGGCGGTCCGGCGGTGCCCGGGAGCGCGGCCCTCGACGACGCAATCGCCCGCGAGCGGCCGCACGTCCTGATCGTGGGCGGCTTCTCGACCTCGCCCCCGCTCTACGCGACGATGGCCCGGCGTCTTCGCGCGAGAGGGGTCGCAAGCGTGTCGGTCGCGCCAGTGTGGCTCCCCGACTGGATCCTGGCGGGGAGACTGGGGCTCGGATCGCTCGGCCGTCGCGTGGCGAGGACCATCGCACGCGAGTGGAGGGGCGGCGGCCGGCGGCCCCTCCTCGTGATTGGGCACTCCGCAGGCGGCGTGCTGGCGCGGCTGGCCATGTCCCCCGTGCCGTTCCAGGGGTACGGGACTGGCGTGGGGGAGGCGGTCGGGGCGCTGGTCACGCTGGGGACGCCGCATATCGTCGCCGAGCCCGGCGAGCCCGGCGAGCCCGCCCAGCCCGAGACGCCCGGGGCGAGCTCGCCCGCGCCGGGTACGGAGCCGCGCGGCGCCTCCCGCCGGCCCTGGCACGGCGGCGCCGGTGGGGATGCCGCCCGCTTCCTCGAGCGCACCATGCCGGGCGCGGCACTGGCGCCGCGGACCGGGTACGTCACCGTGTCCTCACGCCGCGTGGCGGGCGCCCCAGCCGGTGGGATGGGCGGCAGGTGGCGGAACCGGCTCGCCGGCGATCTCTACGCAGGGATCCTCGGAGAGGCCGGCCGCACGGCCGTCGGCGACGGCGTGATCCCCGTGGCCGCCGCGCACCTGGCCGGAGCGGTGCAGATCACGCTGGAGGACGTGACCCACGGCCAGTTCATGGGCGCCTCGTGGTACGGCAGCGATGACGCGATCGACCGCTGGTGGCCCGCGGCGCTCGAGGCGTGGCGCGAGGCGCTGCGGTCACGGGCAACGCCCGGCTGAGCCCGGCTCTCGGCCGGCCGGTCGCCGCGGTCACGGGCAACGCCCGGCTGAGCGGGGCGCTCGGCCGGCAGAGCCCGCCGCCTCACCTCAGCGGGTGCCTGCCTCGGCCGCCCTCGGCTCCCCTTCCTCGCGCCGGTAGGGGACGTCGAGCACCACGATCTCGGGCCGCCCCACCAGCGCGGAGCGGATGCGCCGAGAGTTCTGGTTGAACAGCATGCGGTCCCACCAGTGTCGGGGTTCGAGCTCCGGGATCAGCACCATCAGGACCGCGTCGGGATCCTCGGCCTGGGCGACCTCGAGGTAGCGCAGGAACGGCCGCACCAGCGAGCGGTAGGGCGATTCGATCAGCACCACGGGCACGCCCGGCATCTGGCGCTCGACACGCTCCCGGAACGCCTCGCCGCGCTCCGGATCCTCGGCCACGTGGACGATCGATACGTCGGTCGATGTCGTCCGCGCGACCTTGACGGCCTGGACGACCGCACGGGTGAAGGCCGGCGCCACGACGATCACGCGCTGCCGGCGGTGTGGCGGCCGGATGGTGACGGTGGGTCGGACGTCGAGCTCGTGCGCCTCGACCTGGTACTCGCGGTGCACGAACAGCATCAGCAGCACGAGGATCGGCACGATCACGATCACGATCCACGCCCCCAGGGCGAACTTGGCGATGACGAAGATGACCACCACGATCGCCGTGGTCACGGCGCCCAGGCCGTTGAAGAACGCGCTGGTGCGCCACCCTGCCCCGCGTTCCTTGAGCCAGTGGCGGACCATGCCGGCCTGCGACAGGGTGAACGCCGTGAACACGCCGATCGCGTAGAGCGGGATCAGCGCCTCGACGTTGCCCTCGAACGCGATCACGAGCGCGATCGACACCGCGGCGAGGACCATGATCCCCGCGTTGAAGGCCAGCCGCTCGCCGCGGAACGCGAAGTGGCGGGGCATGTAGCCGTCGCGCGCCAGGATCGATGACAGCCTGGGAAAGTCGGCGAAGCTGGTCTGCGCCGCCAGCACCAGGATGCCCATGGTGGAGAGCTGCAGCACATACCACAGGGCGCCTCGGCCGAAGACGGACCGGCCGATCTGGGAGAGGACCGACTCGCCGCTCGCCGCCGGCAACGCGCCCGTGACGTGAGCCAGGAACGAGGTGCCCAGGAACATCGTGCCGAGCAGGAGCGCCATGATGAGCATCGTGGTGCGCGCGTTCTGCCACTCGGGCGGCTTGAAGGCCGGCACGCCGTTGGCCACCGCCTCGGTTCCGGTCATGGCCGAGCAGCCGTCGGCGAAGGCACGCATCAGGAGGAGGAGGCCGAATGTCTCGGCCGGCACCTGGGCCGGCACGACGCCGGTCACGTGGGGTGCCTGGCCCAGGATCGTGCGCAGCACACCGAGCGCGATCAACAGCAGCGCGCTGCCCAGGAAGATGTAGGTCGGTGCCGCGAAGATCGTGCCGCTCTCCCGGATGCCGCGGAGGTTGATCGACATCACGAAGAGGATGAAGAGCACGATCAGGGGCACCGCGAGCGGCAGCAGCGGCGGGAACAGCGAGTACAGCGCCTGCACGCCGCTCGACACGCTCACCGCCACGGTCAGCACGTAGTCGGTCAGGAGCGCAGCCGCCGCAACCAGGCCGGGCAGCACGCCCAGGTTGGCGTGGGCCACGATGTAGCTGCCGCCCCCGTTGGGATACGCCCGGATCGTCTGGCGATACGAGAGCGTGACGAGCGCGAGGACGCCGACGATGGCGACGGAGATCGGCAGCAGCCAGCCGAAGGCGATCGTCCCCACGCCGAGGAGCGTGTAGAGGCTCGCCTGCGTGGCGTACGCGACGGACGACATCACGTCGGACGAGAAGACCGGCAGTGCCTTCCACTTGGGCAGGCGCTCCTCGAGCTCCTGCTCCGTGGAGAGGGGCC
>JAJYEB010000060.1 GCA_021790375.1 Chloroflexota bacterium
CGAGCAGGTCCTTCCAGCCGAGATCCACCACCGCCCGCACGCCGAACGTCCCGGTCTCGGCCTCCAGGTTCATGGACGGGAGCTCACCGCGGGGACGGAGCTTCCGGAAGGCGGTGTTGAAGAAGGCCGTGGCCATGTGCAGGTGCTTGGAGCCGGGCAGGTAGGCCAGGAAGGCCGAGACGAGGAGGATGTTGGCCCACCACGCCAGCGCGAAGACCGCCTCCTGCGCGGCCGGAGCCAGCGGACTCGCGATCAGCTGTCCGAGGGGCCGGGAGACGATCTCGGCGGGCGCGTACGGGTCGCCGTACCGGGCGAGCCTGAACGCCTCGGCGATCAGCTCCGTGGTGACGATCCCGCCGATCATCACCAGGACCAGCAGGGCGTCCCGCGACAGCGTGATCCGGGCCGGCCGCGTCACCAGCCGGCGGAACGCCGCGTACAGCACCGCCACGAGCACGGCAACGGCAAGGACGTTGCCCACCGTCAGCACGACGCGCCACACCCAGCCGTCGAGGGGCCAGGCCAGGACCGCCTGCACGACGCCACCGGACACGCGGTTGGCCGTGCCCACGGTCAGCAGCACGAACCCCCAGAAGATCGCGGCGTGCATGGTCCCGGCCCGAATCTCGCGGAACATGCGGACCTGCGCGATCGCGTAGACGCCCAGCGATCGCAGGCGCTGCCCGGGGCGATCGACGACCGACGATGGCCGCGCGGCGGCGAACACGCGCAGGTGCCGCGCCATCCGCAGCGCGAACACCAGCACCGCGACCAGGAAGACGAGGGGGGCGAGCGGGTAGAAGGGAACCTCCGAGGTCATGGCGTGCCCTCCTCGCCGATGGGATGGTCGCCGCCGGGGTGGTCGCCGCCGGGGTGGTCGCCGCCGGTCAGCACCTCGAGGGCGTGCGGGATGAGCGGTGCGATGGCGTCGAGCGACTCCAGCGCGCCCCTGGGGCTGCCGGGCACCACGAGGACGAGGGCACGCCCCACGACCCCACCCAGCGACCGAGAGAGGGCCGCCAGCGGCGTCGAGCGCGACCCCGTGGACCGCATGAGCTCACCCAGTCCGGGCACCTCGTAGTCGAGGATCGGCCGAACGGCCTGGGGGGTCACGTCGCGCGGGCCGAGTCCCGTTCCACCGGCAACCACGACCAGCGCGTGGTCGGCGGCCGCCGCGCGCACCGCGTCCGAGATCCGGGTGGCGTCGTCCGGGACCAGCCCGAGATCCGGCTCGTGGCCGAGCTCGCGCAGTCGCGCCACCAGGTGCGGGCCCGTCTCGTCGGCACGTTCCCCGCGCGCAGATCGGTCGCTCACCGTCAGGACGTGGGCACGGGCCACGTCAAACGTCCCCCGGCGTGCCGGCAGACGGACCGCTCATCGCGCGTCCCGGCGGACGGTCCGGCGCGGGCCTCGCGTGCCGGGGGGCAGGCGGCCACCGCCGGCGGGTTCCGGGCCTGCGGGGCCGGCGGGCCGGTGCCACTCGCCGGACGCGCCGCCGGACTTCTCGAGCAGCCGAATGTGCCGGATCTCGGCGCCGCGGTCCACGCCCTTCAGCATGTCGTAGACCGTGAGGGCCGCGACCGACGCCGCCGTCAGCGCCTCCATCTCGACCCCGGTCTGGGCGATCGTGGCGGCGGTGGCCCGCACCCGGAGGGTGGACGCGGCGCGGTCCGGGGTGACCTCGACCACCAGGTCGGTCAGCGGGATCGGGTGGCACAGCGGGATCAGGTCGGACGTGCGCTTGCCCCCCATCACGCCGGCCAGCTCGGCGACCGTGAACACGTCGCCCTTGGGCACGTCTCCATCGATCACCAGGCTCAGCGTGTCCTGCGCCACGCTCACCTCAGCCTCCGCCATCGCCCGGCGGACGGTGGGGGGCTTCGCGCTGACATCGACCATGCGCGGCCGGCCCGACCGGTCGACATGGGTGAGCCGGCGCCGGACGTTGCGCGGCGCGCCGGGATCGTTCATCGCACCACTCCGCGGCGACTCATCGTGGCCCTTGACATCGGATCATCACCCACCCTCGTCCTCCAGCTCCCAGACCTCGACGTCGCTTCCCGCCGGGAGTCCCGGCACCTCCTCGGGGACCACCGCGAGACCGTCTGCCGCCGCCAGCCCGGAAAGCATGTGGGACCCCTGCCCTCCCGCCGGTCGCGCCAGCAGGCGCCCGGGCAGGGCCGGATCCGGCTCCAGCCGGACTCGCAGGAATGCGCGCCTCCCCGGCGACTTGGTCACCGGTTCCGCGAGCGTGGCCCGCACGCGGGGCCGCCCCGCATCCGCACCCCGGCCGGCCAGGGCCAGCAGGAAGGGACGGACGAACAGCTCGAACGTGACGAACGCGCTGACCGGGTTGCCCGGGAGGCCGAAGAGCGCCACCGGACGCCCCGGATCGGACACGTCGCCGGCCCGTCCTGCCGTGGTCCACCCGAACGCCAGCGGCTTGCCCGGCTGGACCGCCACACGCCAGAAGGCGACCTCGCCGAGCGCCTCGAACGCGTCCTTGACGTGGTCGTGCGCGCCCACCGACACACCGCCGCTGAGCACCACCACGTCGGAACGCGACACGGCTTCCGCGAGCATGCCGGCAAGGGTAGACGGATCGTCGGGTGCGATGCCGAACGAGGTGGCGATCGCCCCGGCGGCGCGCGACTGGACGAGCAGCAGGGGCGTGTTGCTGTCGTGGATGCGTCCGCTGCCCAGCGGCTGCCCGGCGGGCGTGAGCTCGTCGCCGGTGGCGAGCACGCCGACCCGCGGCCGCCGGACCACCGCGACGCGTGCCGCTCCACTCGCGGCCGCGAGCGCCACTCCCGCCGGCCCGAGGACGCGGCCGGAAGGCAGGACGGTCTCTCCCAGCCGGACGTCCTCCCCGGCTCGCCGCAGGTTGGCGCCCGGCCACGCCGCGACGCGGACCCGTACCGACTCCGGCAGCGCCGCCACGCCGGGCGGCGCATCGGTGTCCTCCACCGGGACCACGGCGTCGGCCCCGGCCGGGATCATCGCGCCGGTCGTGATGCGCAGCGCGGTCCCCGGCTCCACGTCGCGAGCCGGCACGTGACCCGCGGCCACCTCGGCCAGCACGCGAAGCTCCACGGGTGCGTCCTCGGATGCCCGGGCCACGTCGCTCGAACGAACCGCGAACCCGTCCATCGCCGTGTTGTCCCATGGCGGAAGCGAGGTCGAGGCGACCACCGGCGCGGCCAGCACCCTGCCCACGGCCTCCTCGGGGGCGCAGTCCTCCGCCGGCAACGGCCGGGCGCGGGACAGGATGCGCTCGAGGGCCTCCTCGACCCCCAGCAGGCGGGGGCTCTCCGGCGTGGTCATGGGCCGGGGGCCCGTGGCACGGCCGTCGCGGCCCGCGACACTTCGGTGCGCCCGAGGGAGCGCAGGCGCAGGGTCGCCACGAACCAGGCGGCCGCACAGAGCAGCAGGACGACCGCCGCGAGCGTCATGGTGATCAGCTCCCAGAACGGCGTGGGGTAGAGCTGGACCATGCGCTCGGTCGCGACGTTGAACTCCCAGTTGCCCTGCGGGAAGAAGATCTCGTGGAAGAGGGTGAAGGCCGCATCGAAGGCGACGGCGAAGAAGAGGCCGATCGCGCAGAACGCTGCCGCGAGGGCCACCGCCCCGCCCCGCACCGCGTGCCACGCCCCCGGATCGCGCCGCCGTGGCACCAGCGTGACGACCAGCGCGACCGCCCCCACCCCGACCGCGGCCAGGAACCAGTGCAGCAGGTTCGAGGCATCGCGGAGGTGCGCGGCCTCGGCCGCATCGTAGAAGCGCGGCCCGCCGGGCGCGACCGGGAACGCGAACGTGGCCGGCCCGAAGACCAGCTCCGCCATGGTCCGGTCCGACATGGCGTGCGTGACCGAGGTGGTCATGCCCAGGATCCCGGCGCTGCCGGCGCTGTCCAGTGCCGCGTGGATGTAGAGCGGATCGAGCAGGGCCACCACCGCGAGGCCGAGGATGGAGAGCGCGACCCCCACGCCGATGACCACCCGGGCCCCCATGCCGGTGCGCGGGCCCGGCACGTCTACTCCTCCTCGAGCGTCTGCGCCTGTTCCCACCAGCCCTCGACCGTCAGGTCATCCGGTGGCTCCACGCCCAGGATGTGTGCCGAGCGCGCCAGGCGGGCCCGCAGCTCATCGAGCGACAGCTCCAGCACCTGCGCGATCCCCGTGATCCCGGCCTGCGTGAAGACCGCCTGCTCGAGCGGCCCGAACCGCGCGAGGTTGAGGAGCATGGCCTCGTCTCGCCAGTCGTTGACGTCGTTGGTCGTGGCGCCCAGCTGGTCGGCCAGGTACTGGCGACGCGTGGACGTCTCCGAGACTTCGAGCAGGAGGCCCGTGGTGAAGATGCCCTGGCGATCGAGTCGCTCCTGGTAGACCAGGGGCACGCGCTGGAGCTGCGAGAGCGGCGGCACGATTCGCGGGTCCTCCTGCTGGGAGTGCGCCGGGAGCAGGCGCGTTCTGCCGGCGGCTCACCGCTGCCGGCGCGGGTGCGCTGGTGCAGATTATGCCGCGTCGTCCGGCCCGCTACTTCGGGTCGCCCCAGATGGTCCAGTGCCAGCTCTTCTCGGCCTCGCCGGTGAGCTCGATCATCACGTGCTTGACGTTCGTGTACTCCTCGAACGAGTACGCCGACATGTCCTTGCCGAAGCCGGACTGCTTGAAGCCGCCGTGCGGCATCTCGCTCGTGAGCGGCAGGTGGTCGTTGACCCAGACGCCGCCGAACTCCAGCGCCTTCGCCGCGCGCATGGCGCGGAAGACGTCGCGGGTCCAGACCGAGCTCGCCAGCCCGTACCGCACGTCGTTGGCCTTTGCCAGGACCTCCTCCTCAGTGTCGAACGGGAGCACCGTGAGGACCGGGCCGAAGATCTCCTGCTGGACGATCTCGGAGTCCTGCTCGACGTGGTCGACCACGGTCGGCTGGAAGAACGCGCCCGCCAGACCGGGGACCTCCGCACGTCCACCACCGATGAGCACGCGGGCGCCCCCCTCGCGCGCGCGATCCACGAACCCCTGGACCCGCTGCAGCTGCTGCTCGCTGATGAGGCTGCCCATGTCGGTGTGCTCGTCCCGCGGATCGCCGACACGCACCGTGCGCAGGTGGCCGAGCAGCAGCTCGAGGAACTGGTCGTAGACGGCGCGCTGCACGTAGATCCGGGTGGCCGCGGTGCAGTCCTGCCCCGCGTTCTGCAGCCCGCCGACGACGGCCCCGCGGGCGGCGGCCTCCAGGTCGGCGTCGTCGTACACGATGAACGGCGCCTTGCCACCCAGCTCCAGGTGCAGGCGCTTCAGGCTGCCGGCGGCGGCGGCCTGGATCTTCCTGCCGGTCTCGGTATCCCCCGTGAGCGAGACCATGTCGACGTCCGGGTGCGCCGCGATGGCCGCGCCCACCAGGTCGCCCCGGCCGGTGACGATGTTGAGGACGCCGGCGGGGAGGCCGGCTTCCCCGGCCAGCTCGCCGAGCATCAGCGTGGTGAGCGGCGTGGCGCTGGCGGGCTTGAGCACCACGCTGTTGCCGGCGGCGAGCGCGGGGCCGATCTTCCAGATGGCCATCATCAGCGGGTAGTTCCACGGCGCGACCTGGCCCACCACCCCGATCGGCTCGCGGCGGATCAGGCTCGTGTGGCTGCCGCTGTATTCCGCGGCCGCCCGCCCCTCCAGGTGCCGGATCGCGCCCGCGAAGAAGCGCAGGTTGTCGGCCGCGAACGGGATGTCCGAGTCACGGCGCAGCTTGATGGCGGTACCCGTCTGGTCGGTCTCGACCGCGCCCAGCTCCGCGGCGTGGGCGTCGATCAGGTCCGCGAGGCGGTTGAGGACCGCGACACGTTCGGGCCCGTACATGCCGCGCCAGCGTCCGTCGCGGAACGAGCGGCGTGCCGCGGCGACGGCACGATCCACGTCCGCGGTGGTGCCCGCGGGAACGCGACCCGCCAGCCCGCCCGTCGCCGGGTTGCGGACCTCGATCCACGCTCCGCTCGACGACTCGACCCACTCGCCGTCGATCAGCATCCTGCGGTCGGTGACGGTGACGATGGCCATGGCTCGCTTCGCTCCTCGCGCTCGGGGCCGCGGTTCCAGCCCGGCGGCCACCCTGTTCCGGGAAGCGCAGTGTAGCTCAGGCGGCCGAGGTCCTACCCGCCGAAGCGCACGCCTTCCGTTGCGGTGGGATTGTCACGCGACGAGATTCGTCGGTCCGAGGGCTCTTGTCTTTCCCATTCGAACCGGGGAGCGGGGGCGGCGGTCAGCCGGCACGCCTCCCCGGGACCGGAAGTCCGACCGCGAACGCCTCCAGGCGGGCCGCCAGCCGTGCCGGATGCTGGAGTGGAATGTCGTGGATGGAATCCTCGAACCATTCCACGACGACCTCCGTGCCGGCGTGCCGCAGGATCTCCTGCGCGCGCTCCACGGTGCGCTCCTTCCGTTCGATGAAGCGCTGCTCGCGGCCCTCGACGTTCGCCCGGCGGGCCGGCAGCAGCAGGACCGGGCAGCGGACCCGCTCGTACAGCTCGCTCGGCCGCTGCTCCCACATGGCCCGCAGGATCTGCATGTGCCGGTCCCGGGAGAGACGCGAGCGGATGGTCCCGTCGGCCAGCTCTTCGAAGTTGTGGCGGATGGCCGCCTCGATCGAGGCGTCCCAGCCCGTCGCGCTCCACCAGCCCGCGGCCCGCTCCGAGAACTCGCGCCAGGTCATCGGGGTGAGCCGGGGTGGTGCGAGCTCCTGCTCGGTCTCCTCCCACGACATGTGTGCCTGCAGCTCGATGAACCCCCCGTCGACCAGCACGATGCCGGCCGGCACGTCCGGATGGCGGGCGGCGTACTCGAGGACCACGTTGCCGCCCCAGGAGTGCCCCACCAGCACCGGCCGGAGCCCGCCGACCCCGTCCCATCCGAGGGCGACGAGCGCGCCGTGCAGGTCGGCCGCGACCGTCGCGAAGTCGAAGCCATCGTCCGGCCGATCGCTTTCGCCGTGGCCGCGCGCGTCCAGCGCCACCACGTCGCGGCCCGCCCCCGAGGGGAGGCCGCTCATCAGCCGGGAGGCCGCCGGCCCCCAGAACCCCGCCGACGACGCCAGGCCGTGGTGCAGCAGGATGGGCGGCGGCTCGGCGCCCGCGTCGGGTGCCCACTGCAGGGCCGACAGCCGGATGCCGGAGCCGGGGAGATCGCGCCGGGTCGGGGGCGGGGCCTGGTCCACGCGCCGAGTCTATTGCGGGAGCCCGAACGGCGCCGCTTCCTCCCGGTCGAGCCGCGCGGCGTGTTCCCGGAGCCGCTCCCAGGCAAGCGCGACGTGGCGCCTCTCCGTGCGGACGCTGCCGATCGCCAGCCGCAGGGTCATCCGGTCGAGCAGGCGGGTATGGGAGAGGAACACCAGCCCCTCGCGATTCACGGCCTCGAGCAGCGCCGTGTTCAGCCGGTCGAGCACGACGCGCACGTCTGGCTCATCCTCCCGGCCCGAGAACCGCCGCGGCCGCCAGCGGAAGCACACGGTGGAGAACGGGACCGGCGCCAGGCGCTCCGCATCCGGCTCATCGTCGACCCAGCGAGAGAACTGCTGCGCCAGTTCGAGGTGCTCGCGCAGCCGGGTTCGCATCCCCTCCAGCCCGAAGTAGCGGAGCAGCATCCACATCTTCAGGGCCCGGAAGCGCCGGCCCAGCTGCGGCGTGTACTCGTTGAAGTCGTGCACCGGGCGGGCGTGGTCGAGCGTCCGCAGGTACTCCGGCACCAGGCTGAACGCGGCCCGCACGACCTCCGGGCGGCGGGTCAGGAAGAGCGACGCGTCCAGCGGGGTGAAGAGCCACTTGTGCGGGTTCACCACGATCGAGTCCGCGCGCTCCCAGCCCGCGAACGGCGCGCGCCGTTCGGGGAGCAACGCGGTCGCGCCGGCGTACGCGGCGTCGACGTGCAGCCACAGCCCCTCGCGCTCGGCGATCTCCGCGATGGCCGGCGTCGGGTCGACCGACGTCGGGCCCGTGGTGCCGATGGTCGCGACGACCGCGCAGGGGACGTGCCCCGCGGCGCGGTCCTCGCGGATGGCAGCCTCCAGTGCCGCGGGGTCCATGCGATACGCGGCATCGACCGCGACGCGGCGCGTGCCGGCCCGCCCGATGCCGAGCGTCATCGCCGCCTTCTCGATCGAGCTGTGCGCCTCCGTCGAGGCATAGATGCGGAGCGCGGGATGGCCCGCCAGCCCGTCGGCCGAGGCATCGGTGCCGGCCACGGCCTGGCGCGCACCGGCCAGCCCGATGAGGCTGCTGGTCGAGGCGGTGTCGGTGAAGAACCCGTCGAAGACCTCGGGCAGCCCGAGTCCCCGGCGCAGCCACCCAATCGTGACCTCTTCGAGCTCGGTCGCGACCGGCGAGGTCCTCCACAGCATGGCGTTGCCCACGAGGGTCGCCATGAGCATCTCGCCCAGGATGCCCGGCGCGGACCCGCTGCTGGCGAAATAGGCGAAGAACGCGGGGTGCTGCCAGTGCGTGATGTTCGGCTCGATCAGCGCCAGGTAGTCGGCCAGCACGTCACCCAGCGGTTCCGGCCGCTCGGGAGGATCGGCGGGGAAGCGTCCGCGCAGCTCGCCGGGCTCGACGTCGGGCAGGACCGGGAAGCGCTCGACATGCGCCAGGTAGTCGGCCATCAGGTCCGCCACCGCGTGGGCCGACCGGCGGAAGGTCTCCGGATCCATGTCGCCGTGCCCCGACGCCTGGGCCGGGTCCAGCGTGCCGAACGCCGCGCGCAGCGCCTCGTGGTCGGGGGATCCCGGGCGGCGATCGGGCGGTGTCGAGGTCATGGGGGGGAGTCTAGCGAGGTGGAGATCCGCGTGGGGTAGGCTGCGCCGCAGGCGACACGGGTCGCGGGGCGAGGGGTGGAACGTGGGCGGATTGCTGGACAGCGTCGGTTCCGGGCTGGGCGGGCTCTTCTCCAACACGATCGGGCGGATCGTCGACGGCATCGCCGGGGCCGCCGGGCAGGTCGGCGCACTGGTGCCCGCCGATCCGCGCGTCCTGGTGATCGGGGCGATCGTGGTGCTGGCGCTCCTCGCCTGGGCCTGGCTGCGCTGATCCCGGGCAACGGCGTCCGGGCCTA
>JAJYEB010000061.1 GCA_021790375.1 Chloroflexota bacterium
CAGCCGCCCCGCCCGCAACGCGTACTCGACGAACGGGCGGCGATCGCGCGATTCGACCAGCCCCGCGACGCGCAGCCGGGCCAGGTGGTGGACGGTGGTGGCCGGCGTCAGGCCCAGCGCGTCGGCGAGCTCGGCCACCGCCATCGGCCGGGTCGCCAGGAGGCCGACGATGCGCAGCCGCGATGCGTCGGAGAGCGCCTTGAGGGCCTGGAGCAGGTCGGAATCCATGCGTCATCTCCCCGCCGGACGGCGGCTGCTTTGACGGTGGTCTAACCGACAGTCTCCCTCTTGATTCGATGGATGTCAAACCCGGACCATCCGCTACCATCACCCCATGCAGTCCGACCCCCTCGCGGCCCTGGCCGGCCGCCGCGTCGGCGCCCACCTGCCCCTCGCGGGGAGCATGGTCAAGGCGGTCGATCGGGCCCTGGCCATCGGGGCGACCTGCCTGCAGGTCTTCGCCGACAACCCCAGTGCCTGGCGTCGCCGGCCGACGCCGCCCGCGGACCTGCCCGCGTTCCGGGCGCGCCTGCTCGCCGGCGACGTCCTCCCGCTGGCGGTCCACGGCCCCTACCTGCTGAACCTGGCCGCCTCCGACGAGACCATCTGGGGCCGCACCGTCGAGGCGCTGGCCGCGGAACTGCGCATGGCCTCCGTGTACGGCGCCGCCTACCTCAACGTGCACATCGGGTCGCACCGCGGGCACGGCAGCGAGATCGGCGTGGGACGCATTGCCGAAGCGGTGCGGCGCGTGCTGGCCGAGGTCCCACCCGTGACGAGCGACCCGCCTCCCGTCCCGGCCAGGTTCCGGTCCGTGCCGGGCGGCCCGCTGCTGGTGCTCGAGAACTCCGCCGGGGGCGGCGACGGGCTGGGCGGCACGGTCGAGGAACTGGCGGCGATCCAGGAGGCGATCGGGGATGCCGGCGCGGATACCGCGCGGGTGGCGTTCTGCCTCGACACCGCGCATGCCTGGGGGGCCGGCTACGAGATCTCCCGGCCCGAGGAGGTGGACCGGCTGCTGGCAGCACTCGACGGCGCCCTCGGCCCGGGACTGATCGTGATGGTCCATCTGAACGACTCGAAGGCCGCGCTCGGCTCCCACGTCGACCGCCACGAGCACATCGGCGCGGGCGCGATCGGGGCGGCGGGGCTGCGCGCCATGCTGCTCCACCCGAGCCTCTCGGCCGTCCCGTTCTACCTCGAGACACCGGGGATGGACGAGGGCTTCGACGCGGTGAACATGGAGCGGGTCCGGACGATCCTGCGGGGCGATCCGCTCCCCGAGCTTCCGCCGGCCCCGGCCAGGCGTGCCCCTCGAGCGGTGCGTCACCCGGCGACGAAAGTGGTCGCCAAACCTCGGGCTGGCGCGGCTCGTCCCCGGCGCGCGCGCCCGCGTCCTGCGGCCGACTGACACGATGCCGCCGGGGCTGCCACGCGCTCGCGACGGCGCTCGGCCATCGGACCGGCCGTCGCGCGGCGAGGCGCTGACCCTCCTCGCGGTGGTGGCCCTCGCCGCCGCCACGCGCCTCCCCGGCCTCGCGGCGCGCGGGCAGTGGGATTCCGATCAGGGCGGCCAGATGCTCGTGCTCCGCGCGTTCGTCCGCGACGGCGTGGTGCCCCTGGTGGGCCCATCGGCCTCGGTGGGGGGCTTCCACCACGGTGCGCTGTACTACTGGTTGCTCGCCCCGGCCGCGGCCCTCTCCGGCGGTAACGACCCCTACCCGGTCCTCGTGGCCTTCGCGCTCGCCGGGATCGTGGCCGTGGTGGCCGCCTGGTGGGTCGCGCGAGGGATGGCCGGACCCGTGGCCGGGCTGATCGCCGCGCTCCTGCTCGCCGTCTCGTCCACGTCGGTCTCCGCCTCCACCTGGCTGTGGAACCCGAACCTGGTGCCGCTGGCGAGCCTGGTGGCGGTCGGCGCCGCGTGGCGGGCCTGGTCCGGCGCGTCTCCTCGCTGGTGGGCGGTGGCTGCGACGGCGCTCGCGGTGGCAGGCCAGCTCCACGTGCTGGCCTGGCTGCTGGCCCTCCCGGTCGCCGGGCTGTACCTGCTCGACCTGCGGCGCACCGTGCCCGGCGCACCCGGGCGCAGACGCCGGGTGCTCGCCTGGGGCGGCATCGGCCTGGCCGTCGTGGTGGTCCTGTACCTGCCGCTCCTGGTCCACGAGCTGGGCCACGACTTCTCCGAGACCCGGGGCGTGATCGCGTTCCTGGCCGCCGGCGGGTCCCGCTCGGCGACGCCCTTGGGCACCCGCCTGTTCGTGGTCGCCCTCCGCGTCCTGTCGTGGCCGCTCACAGGCCTCCTCACCGCGGCACCGGTGCCCGCGGTGCTGGCGGCCGTCGGCGTCGTCGCCGGGCTGGCCTGGCGCGCCGCGAAGGGCGAGACGGGCGAACGCGCGGCGGCGCGTTGGCTGCTCGCTGCATTGACGGTGGCGTGCGTGGTCCTCGGCGTCGGCGTGGGCGCCCTGGCCGAGGTGACGCCGCTCCCCGTGGACCAGTACCACGCGGCCTTCGACCCGCTCGTGGTGGTGGCCGCCGCGATCGTGCTCGCGGGTCTGGTGACGGCCGGCCGAGGCCCTGCGCCGGGGCGCCTTGCCGCCGCCGCTGGACCCGCGCTCGCGGGTGTGATGGTGGTCGTATTGATCGCGTGGAACGTGTCGAGCTGGCCGCCTGCGGTGTCCCCGGACGGCGGCTGGCCGGCGGCGGAGGCGGCCGCGACCCGGGTGGAGCGCGACGTCGGGCCCGCCCCGTTCGCGCTCGTCAGCCTGCCCTCATTCAAGCCGCCGGATGCCTACCGGTACCCCCTCGTGCGCGACGGGAGGGAGCCCGTGCCGGCGTCCGCGGCGCAGGCGGTCGTCGTCCTGTGCGACAACCTCTTCATCACGGCCTGCGCACCCGCCACCGACGCCGCCGCGCGCGCGACGCTCGGCGCGGTCCGGGAAGTCGACCAGTTCAGCCCCGCACCGGGACGCCATCTCGCGGTCTACGTGGTGACGGGAGGCTGACGGCCCCGCCCCGCAGGGACGCCAGGCCGCGACCACGTCGATCCCCATGGCGCGCTGACCGACGCTCGACCTATCACGCAACCTTGCAAAGAGGGGGTGTCGAGCGGGGAGTGCGCACGGTACCAACGGGCTATTCCGGTGCGCCGACGCGACACCCATGATTCCGGCATGAGCGTGCAGGACCCGCGCGGATTCAACGAATGGCTCCGCGCCCAGCTCAAGGCCAAGCGGATGTCGCAGCGCCAGCTGGCGCAGCAGGCCGGCGTGGACCATTCCACCATCTCCCGGCTCATCCGCGGCGACCGGACTCCCTCGCTGGGGACGGCGACCAAGCTCGCGCGCGGCCTGCGGGAGATCCGCGACGAGTCCGATTCCCCCGCCTACTTCGGGCAGGTCGGGGTGGTCACCGCGAACCCCACGGCCCGCGTGGAGTACGCGCTGCGCGCCGACGACGTCCTCTCCGAGTCGCACGTCCGCCAGGTCATGGAGTACTACCTGACGGTCCGGGCCCGGCGGATGACGGGCAACAGCGGCAACGGCAGCGGCAACGACACCACGGTCCGGGCGGCGTCGATCCTGATGCGGCCGGCCGGCCAGAGCGCCGCCGGCGGGGGATGGAGCGGCCACCGCTCACCCGAGCGCTCCTGACCAGACACGGCGAGCCCGGGTTCCTCCTCACCCGGGCAAGCGCAATCCTCGGATGCCGGCCCTCCCGAGCGGGCCGGCATCCGGCATTTCGGAGCCGGCGCTCGCGCTGCCCTATCGAAGGCAGCGCAGCCGCGAGCAGTCCGGTGGATCCGCGCACCACACGTCCGCGGTCAGATCGCCGGACCGCCCCCGCCCGCAGGTGACGGCGCGCCGGCCATCCCGTCGGCGAGCCCGCCCGGCTCGGGCCCCGTCGAGCGCCCCTTGGTCTTCGGCGACAGGACGTACACGAGGCTGCCCAGCGCGACCACCGAGAGCACGCTGATCGCGCGGTCCACGATCGTGATCGCCAGCGCCTGGTCGGAGGGCACGTGGTACACCGCCGTGAGCAGGCCCACCACCGCGCCCTCCACGAAGCCCAGACCGGCCGGGGTCAGGGGGATCGCGGTGAGCAGCGACGCCGCGAAGGCCACGAACGCTGCCCCGCTCATCCCGAGCCGCACGTCGGAGAAGCCGAGGGCCAGCACCACCAGGTACAGGCGCGCGGCCTCGGTGGCCCAGATGCACACGGTGAGGAAGCCCAGCACGGGGATCTGCCGGCGTCCGATGCCGAAGACCCCCTCCTCGAACCGCTCGTACAGCTCCACCACGCGGGCCGGGACGGGGAACACGTCCATCAGCCGCCGGCCGAAGTTGCGCAGCGTGAAGAGCCCCAGGGCCAGGAGCACCACCACCCCGAAGCCCAGCCCGAAGATGATCTGCACCTCGCGGGGCATGCCGGAGCGGAAGCTCCAGAACCCCGCCGCGAGCCCCAGCAGCACGATCGCGAACAGGTCGAAGATCCGCTCGATGAACACCGTGCCGAGGGTGCGGCTGAGGGAGACCGCGAAGTTGAGCCGGAGCAGCCAGGCCCGGTAGATGTCGCCCAGCTTCGCGGGCACCACGCAGTTCACCAGCCAGCTGATGAAGATGATCTCGGTCGAGTCGCGCGTGGACACCTCGGTCGACGCCGTGCGCAGGATCAGGCGCCAGCGCAGGCCGCGGAGCGGGAAGCCCGCGTAGTACGCGAGCAGCGCGGCCAGCAGCAGCAGGGGGTTGGCCCCCAGGATCAGGCCGGGCAGCCGGTCGAGCCGGAACCCGGGCAGGCTGACCACCAGCAGCACCAGCACGAGGATGGGGACGAGGATCGAGACCAGCGTGCGGGGCTGGCGCAGGCGGCGCCCGAGCGAGAGCTGCTCGGCCGAGACCTGGTCGCCGGCGGCCCGTTCGGACGAGCCCCGGCCGGCCGGGACGTCGGGGACGGTCACGGGGCCAGCAGGCGGCGGTTGCCGCGCAGGCGCTGGACGGCCTTGGCCACCGGCATGAACCCCCGCACGAGGCGCGAGGCGTGCTGCGTGATCAGCGCCTCGCCGTCGATCGAGCGGAGGGCACGGCGCAGCTCCTCGGCAGAGCCGATGGGCCCCGGCAGCACGGTGTAGGCGATGCCGACCTCGATGATCGTGTGCGCGTCGGACGAGGCCACGCCGGGCAGCCCGTGGGCCAGCGCGAACCGCGCGGCCCGTTCGTTGGCATCCCCGAACGCCACCCGGGCGTTGTAGGCCTCCACGTAGTCGACCAGCGGGGCCAGCCGCTCGAGACGCTCCGGGCCGTCCTTCGCCGCCGAGCCGCGGAAGCGATCGAAGGGGTGCGGGATGCCGGCCAGCCCGCCCTGCGCGTGGATCCGCTCGATGGTCTCCTCGCCCGACAGCCCCGACGGGATCGCCTGCTCGATCCACAGCGCGATGATGTCGCCGTCGGCCGAGCGGATCTCCTCGCCCACGATCACGGTGAGCCCCTCGGCCGCCCGCTCGCGCGCGTAGAGCGCCCCATCGACCCGCTCGTGGTCGGTGATCGCGAGGTGCGTGAGGCCGTGGGTGGCCGCCCGGTGCAGCACCTGCAGCGGGTCGCTCAGCGAATCGAACGAGCGGTTGGTGTGGCAGTGCAGGTCGACGAAGCAGCGGCCCGCCGACGCCGGGGGGGCGTCCACCTGCCCGCTCAGACCTGCTGGACCAGCGACTTCTTGAAGAAGTCGAAGTGCTCGAGGGCGAGCCCGGTGCCGAGCGCCACGCAGTTGAGCGGGTTCTCCGCCACGTGGCAGGGGACGCCGGTGACCTGGGTGAGCAGCTTGTCGATGTTGCGCAGCAGCGAGCCGCCCCCGGACATCACCATCCCCTTGTCGATGATGTCGCTGGAGAGCTCGGGCGGGGTCTCCTCGAGCACCTGGCGGACCGCGGCGACGACCTGCTGGAGCGGCTGCTCGATGGCCTCCATGGCCTCCGAGCTGGTGAACGGGATGGTCCGGGGGAGCCCCGCGATGAGGTCGCGGCCGCGGACCTCCATGGTGATGTCGCGCTCCAGGGGCAGCGCCGTGCCGATCTGGATCTTGACGTCCTCGGCGGTCCGCTCGCCGATCATCAGGTTGTACTTCTTGCGGATGTAGTTCGCGAGCGCCTCGTCGAAGCGGTTGCCGCCCACGCGCAGGCTGGTGCTGACCACGATCCCGCCCAGGGCGATGACCGCGATCTCGGTGGTGCCGCCGCCGATGTCGATGACCATGTTGCCCGACGGCCCGCTGATGGGGACGCTGGCCCCGATGGCCGCGGCGAGCGGCTCCTCGATCAGGTACGCCTCCCGCGCACCGGCCTTCAGCGCCGCGTCGCGGACCGCGCGCTTCTCCACGCTGGTCACGCCCGACGGCACACTGATCATCACGTCCGGCTTCAGCATGGTGCGGCCGGCCTTGCGGATGAAGTAGCGCAGCATCGCCTCGGTGATGACGTAGTCGGCGATGACGCCGTCCTTCATGGGGCGGATGGCCTGGATGTTGCCGGGGGTGCGGCCGATCATCTCCCGGGCCTCCTCGCCGACCGCGACGATGTGGTTGTCGTCGCTGACGGCCACGACGGAGGGCTCCTGGAGCACGATCCCCCGGCCCTTGACGTAGACGAGCACGTTCGCCGTGCCCAGGTCGATGCCGATCTTCATGCGGGTGCGGTGACGGTCCCTTCTGCGAGGCGCTCGATGCGGGCACCGAGGCCCACGAACTTGCCCTCGATGTTCTCATAGCCACGCCGCACGTGGTGCGCGCCGTGGATGGTGGTCGTGCCGTCGGCCGCCAGCGCGGCCAGGATGAGCGAGGCGCCGGCCCGCAGGTCGCCGATCTCCACGGTGGCGGCGTGGAGGCGGGACGGTCCGTCGATGGTGGCGTGGTGGCTGTCGATCACGTCGAGGGCCGCCCCCATCCGTGCCAGCTCGCTCAGCCACTCGAGGCGATCCTCGAAGATGGTCTCATGCAGGCGGCTCCGGCCGCTCGCCTGGGTGAGCAGCACGCTGGTGGGGGGCTGCAGGTCGGTGGCGAAGCCCGGGTACGGCGCGGTCTCCACGTCGCAGGCGCGGTACTCGCCGCTGCCGCGCGGGGCGCCGCGCACCTCGATCGAGTCGCGCCCGCAGGCGACCTGCACGCCCATCCGCGTGACCACCTCGAGGAAGGCGCCCAGATCGTCGCACGGCGCACCCTGCAGGATCACCTCGCCGCCGGTGACCGCCGCGGCGATCACGAAGGTCCCGGTCTCGATCCGGTCGGGAACCACGCTGTGCTCGGCCCCGCGCAGCCGGCGGCGGCCCTGGATCTCGATCGTGTCGGGGGCGGTGCGCTCGACCTCCGCGCCCATCTTCTGGAGCATCGCGATCAGGTCGTCCACCTCGGGCTCGCGCGCCGCGGGCCGGATCACCGTGTGGCCCTCGGCCAGGGTCGCCGCGAGCATGGCGTTCTCGGTGCCCATCACCGTCACGTTCGGGAAGCGGATCTCGCCGCCGCGCAGCCGGCCCGGCGCCCGGGCGAAGTAGTAGCCGTTGCGGTAGTCGATCTCGGCGCCCAGCGCGCGCATCGCGTCGACGTGGAGGTTCACGGGCCGCCGGCCGATCCGGTCGCCGCCCGGGTTGCTCATGATGACCTGCCCGAAGCGCGCCAGGAGCGGGCCCAGCAGGATGAAGCTCGCGCGCATCTTGGCGGCCGCCTCGAGGGGCACGAACAGCCACTCGACGTCGCCCGACGCGACCTCGTAGACGTTCGGGGCGGGGTGGTCCACCACCACGCCGAGATCGCGCAGGGTCTCCACCATCACGCGCACGTCCTCGATCTCCGGGACGTTGGTGAAGCGGCACCGCTCGCCGGTGAGGGTCGCGGCGGCCAGCAGCTTCAGCGCGGCGTTCTTGGCGCCGCTGATGGCGACCTCGCCCCGGAGCGGCACGCCGCCCTCCACGCGGAACACCTCGTGCTCGACGGGCGGCGGTTCGTACTCCCAGTGGAAGAGCCTCGTGTCGACCACCATCGGCTATCCGTGGTGGCGCGGACCCTCGCGCCGGCGCCGCTCCGCGACCCTGATCCGCAGGAGGGCCTTCTGCAGTCCGGCACGCGCCCGCGCCAGGTCGGCCGGCTCGAGGTAGGCGACCTCGAGCGTGCGCTCGGCCTCCTCGCGCGCCTCGTGCGCGCGCTCGAGATCGATCTCCGAGCCAAGCTCGGCGGTCTCCGCCATCACCACCACGCGGTCGGGCCGGACCTGCAGGAAGCCGCCGGCGATCGCGAAGAACTCCTGGTCGGCGCCCTTGCGGATGCGCAGCTCGCCGAACCCGAGCGTGGTCAGGAGGGGGGCGTGGTGGGGGAGGATGCCGAGCTCGCCCTCGACCCCGGGGCACACGACCTCATCGACGTCGTCGGAGTAGGCGAGCCGCTCGGGCGTGACGATGTCGAGTCGGATGGGCATCAGCGCGTCTCCCGGTCCACTGCCGGGTACAGGGTAGTCGCAGTGGAGGCCGCCCGTGACGAAAGGGGGCAGGCGGCGAACGGACGACGTGCCCGGGCCGCGGTTGCCATGCTGCTGCCCACGCCTACTTCATCTTCTCGGCGTTGGCCCGGACGTCGTCGATGGTGCCCGCCAGGAAGAACGCCTGCTCGGGCAGGTCGTCGCCCTTGCCCTCGAGGATCTCCTTGAACGACGCCACGCTGTCGCGGATCGGCACGTACTTTCCGGCGCGGCCGGTGAAGACCTCCGCCACGAACATCGGCTGGCTCATGAAGCGCTGCAGCCGCCGCGCCCGGGCCACCGTGGCCTTGTCCTCCTCGGACAGCTCGTCCATGCCCAGGATCGCGATGATGTCCTGCAGGTCGCGGTACTTCTGCAGCACCCGCTGCACCTCGCGCGCCACGTCGTAGTGCTCCTGCCCCACCACCAGCGGGTCGAGGATCCGGGAGGTGGACGAGAGCGGGTCCACCGCCGGGTAGATCCCGAGCTCGGTGAGGTAGCGCTCCAGGCGGATGGTGGAGTCGAGGTGGCCGAACGCGGTCGCCGGGGCAGGATCGGTGTA
>JAJYEB010000062.1 GCA_021790375.1 Chloroflexota bacterium
GACCTGGTCGCGCGCCACGAGCGCACCCAGCCGCTGCACGAAGTCAGGGTGCTCGGCCTGGATCCACTCGATCAGCGGGCCCGTGTAGTGCAGGGACAGTCGCACGCCGGGGTGCCGCTCGAGGGCGTCGAGCAGGGGCGCGTACGCCGTCTCGTACACGTCCTCGAAGACCCAGCCGAAGTTGCCGACCGGCTGATGGTTGTGGATCGCCAGTGCCAGTGCGATGCGGCCGGTCACCGGCCTCCCTCCGTCCCCCGTCGCTGCGCCGATGCCGTTGTTCAGGCGCGCCTGTCCGCGCCGTAATCCTCCGCCGCGAAGCCCGCTGCCGCGGCGGCCGCGGCCTGCTCCGCGCCGGCACCCGGGCCCTCTCCGGCCGCTGCCGCCCCCCGCCTTCGCGGCTCGCCGCCCGACGGCGGCCGGCGCGGCGCACGGGGCCGGCCTTCCCTGGCACTGCGGTGCGCCTCGCGGGCAGCTGGCAGGTACAGCTGCTCGATGTACTCCTCCAGCATGCGCGTGGTGGAGAACTGCCACACCGTGCTCCGGATGGAGGCGCGCACGATCGCGAGCCACGCTGCCGGAAGCCCGTCGCGATCCCGTTCGTAGTACCGCGGCACGACCTCCTGCTCCAGGAGGCGGTAGAGCTCGTTGGCTTCCCCCCAGTCCTGAGCCCCCTCGTCGGGGTTCGGGTCACGCCCGCCGATTGCCCAGCCGTTCGTCCCGGCCCAGCCTTCGTCCCACCAGCCGTCCAGCACCGAGAGGTTCACCACGCCGTTGACCGCAGCCTTCATCCCGCTCGTGCCCGACGCTTCCAGCAGCCGGCGCGGGTTGTTGAGCCACACGTCCACGCCCTGGATCAGGAAGCGCGCCACCCGCAGGTCGTAATCCTCGATCATGAACACGCGGCCCTTCAGGCGAGGCGAACGGCTTCGCTCCCAGATCTCCTGGATCACGCGCTGTCCGGGCCGGTCCGCCGGGTGAGCCTTGCCGGCGAAGACCACCTGGACGGGCCGTTCGGGGTTCCAGAGGATGCGTGCCAGCCGCTCCTCGTCCGTGAACAGCAGCGCCGCGCGCTTGTACGTCGCGAAGCGACGGGCGAAGCCGATCGTGAGTGCGGCCGGGTCGAGGATGTGGCCGAGGGCCTCGAGTTCCTCGGGTGCTTCCCCGTGCCGGGCCAGCTGGTTGAGGAGGCGCCCCCGCGCGAAGTGGGCGAGCTCGAGCTTCTGGCGGGTGTGCGCGGTCCACAGCTGGCGATCGCCGATCTGATCCACGCGTTCCCAGAACCGCCGGGCCCGAACCTCGGCGTCCAGGTCGTCCAGGTCGGCGCCCTGCTCGTCGTAGAGGGCGCGGATCGGGCGGCCGGCCCAGGTCGGGACGTGGATCCCGTTCGTGATCCCCAGGATGGGCCGCTCGAGGATCGCCTGCCAGGTGGCGTTCGCCGTCTGTGCGTGCAGCTGGCTGACCGCGTTCGCGCCGCTGGTGACCCGCAGGCTGAAGGCGGTCATGTCGAACTGTCCCGGGTCGCCCTCCACACCGCGGCCGAGCTCCAGGATCCGGTCCAGGTCCACGCCGTTCTCCCCGCCGAGCGGGGCGGCGACCCGGTGGACCAGCGCGGCGTCGAAGCGCTCGTTCCCTGCCGAGACGGGGGTGTGGATGGTGAACACCGCGTCGCGCCGGACGCGGGCGAGCGCCTCGTCGAGCGACGTCCCCTGCGCGACGAGCTCCCTGGCCCGTTCCACCAGCATCATGGCGGAGTGGCCCTCGTTGAGGTGCCAGACCACCGGCCGGATGTCGAGCGCGCGCAGCACGCGGACCCCGCCGACCCCCAGGACCATCTCCTGGCAGAAGCGCATCTCGCGCCCCCGCACGTAGAGGATGCTCGTGATCGGGCGGTCCTCGGGCGCGTTGTCGCCGATGTCGGTGTCGAGCAGAAGGAGCGGGACCCGGCCGACCTGCGCCAGCCAGACGGCGCACCAGACGGTGCGACCGGGCAGTTCGACCGGCACCTGGAGCGGATCGCCCTCGGGGGACGCCACCCGCAGCAGCGGCAGGCGCAGGGGGTCGTAGTCCGGGTAGGCGTGCTCCTGGTGGCCGTCCGCGTCGATGGTCTGGCGGAAGTAACCGCGGCGGTAGAAGAGGCCGACCGCGACGAACGGCAGGGCCATGTCGGAGGCCGTCTTGGCGTGGTCCCCGGCCAGCACCCCGAGCCCCCCGGAATAGATCCCCAGGGTCTCGGTCAGCCCGTACTCGGCGCAGAAGTAGGCGATCGGGCCGTCCAGCGCCTTGCCGTGGTGTCGCGCGAACCAGTGGCCTGCCCCGTTCGCCATGTACCGCTCGAAGTCGCGCATGATCGTCTCGTACTCGGCCATGAACGCCGGGTTCTCGAGCAGATCCCCCCACGCCTGGTGGCTCATGAGGATCGAGATGGGGTTCCGGTAGCGCGACCACGCGGCGGGATCGATCCGGGCGAAGAGCTGCCGGACCTCGGGGTGCCAGGTGGAGTAGAGGTTGTAGGCAAGGGCCCGGAGCCCCTCCAGCCGGGCGGGGAGCCGGAATGCCGGCGGCGGGAGGGTCGGGACCACAGGCGCTTGCTGCATCAGTCCCGGCATCGTACACGAACCGGGCGAGATAAACCGATTTACCTGGCCATCGCGGCGACCTCCGGCCTGGGTCGGCGGGTCCCTCGCGGGGACCCTGCCGGACCGTTCCCTCGGGTCGTCCTCGCCCGCCCCGGCAGGTTCCCGGCACGACCCCTTCCGCCGCGATTTCTCGACCGGCCGTCGTGCCATCGCCGGCCCGTCGTACCATCGCCAGCCATGAAGGTCGCGATGGTGAGCTCCGAGTGCGAGCCGTTCGCCAAGACGGGCGGACTGGCGGACGTGGTCGACGCGCTGTCCCGGGCGCTGGGCGAACTGGGCCACGAGGTTGACGTGTACCTGCCGCGCTACCGGGGCGTCGAGCCGCCGGGTCCGGCGGAGCGACGGCTGATCTCCCTGCCCGCACCGGGCCCGGGGGGCACGGGCGAGATCGTCGAGTTGCTGACCGCCCGGGCCGACGGGTATCGCCTGCGCCTGGTCGATCACCCGCACAGCTACGATCGCGCCGGGTTCTACGGCGAGGGCGGGTCGGACTACCCGGACAACGGGGCCCGGTTCGCACTCCTCGGCCGGGCCGCGCTGGAGGCGATCCGCTCGGAGGGCGGCGGGGTCGCGGTGCTCCACGGTCACGACTGGCAGGCGGGGCCGGCGCTGCTGCTGCGCGACCACCGTTTCGCCACGGACCCCCGGCTGGCGGGCACGGCCACGATGCTCACCTGCCACAACCTCGCGTACCACGGGTGGGTGCCGCGCGAGCGCGCGGCGGCGCTCGACCTTCCCGCCGCGGTCGGCAAGGCGGATGGCGTCGACCTGCTCCGGGAAGCGGTGGCCGGGGCGGACATGGTGAACACCGTCAGCCCCACCTACGCCGAGGAATCGCGGACCCCCGAGTACGGCGCCGGTCTCGACGACGTGCTCAGCGACCGGGGCGACCGGTACCTGGGGATCCTGAACGGGATCGACCCCCGCCTGTGGGACCCCGCGACCGACGAGGCACTTCCCCGGCGCTACTCGGCGGCAGACCCGGCCGGCAAGGCGGCGTGCCGGGCCGACCTCGCGGCGCGGCTGGGGATCGACACGTCCGCGGCGGATGATGGGTGGGGCGACCGGGGTGCGCCGATCTTCGGCATGGTCGGCCGGCTCGACCCGCAGAAGGGGTTCGACCTGCTCAACGGCGCCGCGGAGGCGATGCTCGCCGGAGGGGCACGGATGGTCGTCCTCGGAACGGGCGACGAGCGGCTGGTGCGCGGCCTGCGCGAGATCGCGGGCCGCTGGCCGGGGCGGGTCGCGATCCTCGAGCGGTTCGACCGGGACGAGGCCCGTCGCATCTACGCCGGCAGCGACCTGCTGCTGATGCCGTCGCGGTTCGAGCCGTGCGGCCAGAGCCAGATGATCGCCATGCGGTACGGGACAATCCCCCTGGTACGGCGGACCGGCGGCCTGGCCGACACGGTCGTGGATGCCGATGCGCACCCGGCGGATGGCGACGGGTTCGTCTTCGCCCCGGCCGAGCCCGGGGCCCTGGCGGGCGCCGCGGAACGGGCGATCGCCGCGTACCGGGATGCCGGCCGCTGGGGTGCGATCATCCGGCGCGCGATGGCGCGCGACTTCTCGTGGACGGCGTCCGCGCCGCGGTACGTGGAGGCCTACGAGCGCGCGCTGGCGATCCGAGCGTCCCGGCGCGCGAGCCAGCCCGGCACCTAGCCTGGGCCCTGGCCGAGGACCTCGCCCAGCACCTGCATGAAGCGCTGACGGTCCTCCCGGTTCGGGCTGTGCCCCAGGCCCGGCATCTCGTGGACGTGCGATGGACCGAGGGCCAGGCGCAGCAGCCGGAGGATCGGCGGGGGAATCATCCCGCCCGCGGACGGGTCGCCGGCGATCACGTCGACCGGCAGATCCGGGTGGCGCGCCCGCCACGCCGCCATCACCTCGACGGGATCCCACGGCCCTCCCCGCGCGATGGCACCGGCGGCCAGCGGCGAGGTCTCGATGATCGCGTGCGCCTTCGCCTCCACGGATTCCCCGGTCTCGCCCTGCTCGCGCACGAGCGCCCGGGCCGCATCGAGGTCCATGCCGGGCCGCAGCTCCGCGGCGAACGACGACGCCATCTCGGCGCCCTGTGCGGGCGTCATGAACGGGGGGTCCAGCAGGACCAGCCGGGCGACCGGGGCGCCCGCGTCGATCGCCATGACCGCCACCCCGGCGCCCCATGAATGTCCCAGGATCGAGGGGGCCGCCGGTGGCGACGTGGTCCCGGCACGTGGCGGCAGGGGGGGCAGCGCCAGGATCGCGCGTGCCACCAGTTCACCCACGTGGCGCAGATCGTAGCGTTCCGCGCCGACCGACTCCTGGTCGCGCACCGGCCGCCCGTCACCGTCGGTCCAGCGGGTCCGGCCGTGGCCGGGCAGGTCGAGCGCGTCGACCGTCCAGCCCTGCCGCGCGAGCGCCATTCCCACCCCGTCCCATGCCATCGCGTTGCCGGTCACGCCGTGGAGGATCACCAGGTGTTGCCCGCCGGACCCGGCGCCGGCAGAGGGAGACCACCGCAACGCGCTGAAGCGGATGCCGGGAAGCAGCAGGTCGTGGCGGGTCCCGGATGGACCGGGCGCATTCTGCGGGGATGCGCCGCCGGGTCGACGATCGCCGGCGTCGGACGATGGTGTCATGCGAGGATGCTAACGCGACCGCCCCGCGCACCGGCGGCCGGCGTCGCCGCCCGCGCTCCGTGCCGGGTGCCGGGCGCCCGCGCCCTGGCCATCGCGGCGCCAGGGCCGGTGCGGGATCCGTGGTCAGTGCCGCGCCAGCCGCTCCGCAAGGCTGCGGCCCGTCGGCGCCCTGCCGCGCCGCTCCGCCAGCCGGTCCAGCCGCATCAGCGAGAGCTGGACGAACCGCGCCCCCATCCAGCGCAGCGGCTCCGGCTCCCAGTCGCGTGAGCGATGGTTCACGAACGGGAGCTCGGTCAGCGCGGTCCGCCGGCCGGTGATGAGATCCGCCAGCGTTCGCCCCGCGAGGTTGGACGTCGCGACCCCATGGCCGGTGTAGCCGCGGGCGGACGCGATCCCGGCCCCCGGATCGAACGAGAACGACGGCATCCAGTCACGCGGCATGCCGAGCGGCCCTCCCCACGCGTGGGTGAACCGGATCCCGCGCAGGGCGGGGAACCAGCGCACCAGCATCCGCCGCAGCATCGCGTGGGTCGTCTCGTCCCGGTCGAAGCGGGGATCGATCCGCGAGCCGAAGTGGTACGGGGCGCCGCGTCCGCCGAACAGGACCCGCCCGTCCGGCGTTCGCGAGAGGTAGTCGATCGTCAGCCGGAAGGACGAGACGCACTCGTGCCCGCTCCACCCGATCGCCGCCCACTGCTCGTCGGTGAGCGGCTCGGTGAGCACGATCAGCGAGTAGATCGGCAGGAGCTGCCGGTGCAGCTGCGGAAGCTCCGCGAGATACGCCTCGCCGGCGAGCACCACCGTTTCCGCCCGAACGTCGCCGGTCGGCGTCCGGAGCACGGCACGCCCGCCGCCCGCCGGGCCGGCGACCGGAGCGGTGCGCGTGGCGGCGACCGGAGTGGTGCGCGTGGCAGCGCCCGGAGCGGTGCGCGTGCCGGCGACCGGAGTGGTGCGCGTGGCGGCGCTGAACGATGTCACCGGGGTCTGCTCGAAGATGGTCCCGCCGCGACGCTCCACCGCGCGTGCCAGCCCCCGCACGAGGCGCCCGGGGTGCAAGGCCGCGCAGTCGGGCAGGTGGAGGGCGCCCGCCGCGCCGTCGACCCGCAGGCGCCGGTTGAGCTCGTCCCGGTCGAGCACCCGGCAGTGGTCCCCGAAGCCGAACCGCTCGTACTCCTCCGCCGTGGCCCGGAGCGCCGGCATCTCGGCCGGTCCCCGCGCGACGAGGAGCGTGCCGCCCTTGCGGAACCCGGCGTCGATGCCCTCATCGGCCGCGGCGCGCGCGACCTCGTCGACCGTGTCGTGCATGGCGCGCCGCACCGCCTTCGCGGCCTCCGTCCCGTGCCGCTCCGCGAGCAGGTCCATGCCGATGTTCAGTTCACCGGAGCACCAGGCGCCGTTGCGTCCCGAGGCGCCGAACCCCGCGATCTCGCGCTCGACCACCGCCACCCGCAGCGAGGGCTCGCGCTTCAGCAGCTCCAGTGCGGTCCACAGGCCGGTGAAGCCGGCGCCCAGGATCGCGACGTTCACGTCGATCGATCCGTCGAGCGGTGGGCGGGGCGATAGATCGTCACCGGCGTCCTCGAGCCAGAAGCTCACCCGGGCGCGGGGATCCGGGGCGGTGTCCGGGGTCGTCGGCTGTGCGGTCATGTTCCTCCCTCGGGCGGGTGTACCGCCTGCCCGGCCGCTCGGGCACGGCGCGCCTGCGGCGGGCGCGCGCGGGGACCGGGGACCGGCCCAGTCTAGTCCTGCGATCGACCCTCGACGGCACCGTCCGGCCGCTCCCACGGGGGCGGCGGCTCGCGCATCGTGCGGACGGGCGAGAACACCAGCCACAGCACGGTGACCAGTCCACCCACGGCTCCCACGGCGATCCCGGCGCGCACCCCGATCGCCGTCCCCAGCGCCCCGCCGATCAGCGATCCGATCGGGAACACGCCCCACACCAGGAAGCGCATCGAGGCGTTCATCCTCCCCTGCAGCCGGTCCGGCGTGATGGACTGGCGCAGGCTGACCTGGTTGATGTTGTAGATCACGCTGCCCGCCGACCCGAGGAACATCGATCCGAACAGGAGCGGCATGGCGGTCGCAGGGCCCGCGACCGGCACCAGCAGGTTCGCCAGCGATCCTATGAAGATCGCCCAAATCAGCGTGTTGCCCAGCCCGATCCAGCCGGACAACCGCCCGGCGAGCAGCGCGCCGGCCATCGATCCGACGTTCGCGAGGGCGAACGCGATTCCGATCTGGAACGCGTTGAGCCGCAGGTCGTGCGTCGCGAACAGGAACAGGGTGGCAAACGAGATCGAGCCGAACAGGTTGGAGGTCGCGGTGGTGGCCGCGATCGACCGGAGCACACGGTTGCCCAGCACCACGCCGAGCCCCTCGCGGATCTCGTGCACCATGTGACGCCGCTGTTCCGGTGGCACGGGCCGGGGCTCCGGCTTGCGGATCCACAGCAGCATCGCCGCGCTGAAGAAGAACGACAGCGAGTCGAACAGGACGGCCTCGGCCGCCCCCAGCACGGCGACCAGGGCCCCACCCACCCCGGGACCGCCCGTCTGCGCCGCCGAGCGCGACAGCTCCATCTTGGAGTTGCCCTCGATGAGATGCTCCCGCTCCACCAGGGCCGGCATGTACGACTGGTACGAGACGTCGAAGAACACGGTGGCGGCGCCCGTGATCAGCGAGACGGCGTACAGCAGCGGGATCGAGAGGTGCCCGGTGATCCCGGCGATCGGCACCGAGAGGAGGGCGATTCCGCGGACGAGGTCGCCGGCGATCAGGATCGGCTTCCTGCGCATCCGGTCCACCCACACTCCCGCCGGCAGGCTGATCAGCAGGAACGGCAGCATCTGCAGGGCGGAGAGGATCCCCATCTCGGCCGGCGTGGCGTTCAGCGTCACCGCGGCGGCGAGGGGAATCGCGATCTGGGTGATCTGGGACCCGAACTCGCTGACGGTCTCGCCCACCCACAGCTTCAGGAAGCCCGGGTTGTGCCAGAGCGACCTGGCGGTGCGCTCGACGGCGGGCGGAAGCGCGATCGCGAGCGCGTCGGCCGGCGGGTCCATCGCGGCCGCGACCGGTCCGCCCGGGCCGGTGGCCTCGCGGGCGGTCGTCGGATCCGGCGACCGGGTCGGATCGGGGGAAACGGGCATGGGCGGGAGTCTATCGGACGGCGGGGCCATCCCGGACGGCGGAGGCATCGGATGGGCCGGGTTCCGGTACCCTCCGCGCAGCAGCGGAGGAGGGGACGATGGGGTTGCTCGACGGCAGACGGGCGCTGGTCTTCGGCGTGGCCAACGACCATTCGATCGCCTGGGGGATCGCGAAGGCGCTCCACGCGGAAGGGGCGACGCTCGGCCTCAGCTCGCTGGAATCGCTGCTCGACCGGCGCGTGCGCCCGCTGGCGGCACAGCTCGGCGTCGAGTTCGTGGAGCCCTGCGACGTCGCCGACGACGCGCAGATCGCGCGCGTGTTCGACCGGTGGCGCGAGCGCTACGGCGATCTTGACGTGCTGGTGCACGCGCTGGCGTTCGCGAACCGCGAGGATCTCGACGGCGCGTTCGTCGAGACCAGCCGCGAGGGGTTTCACCGCGCGCTCGACGTGAGCGCCTACTCCCTGACGGCCATCACCCGGGGCGCGCTGCCGCTCCTTCGTCCGGGGGCCAGCGTGATCACGCTGACCTACCTGGGCGCGGAGCGGGCGGTCCCCCACTACAACGTGATGGGTGTGGCCAAGGCG
>JAJYEB010000063.1 GCA_021790375.1 Chloroflexota bacterium
GCGACCTCTGGGCCGACGGCATGCTGTTCGGCGCGACCGTGCGCAGCCCCCACCCCAGCGCCCGGATCCGGTCCGTCGACGTCTCCGGGGCGCTGGCACTGTCCGGGGTCCGCCGCGTGCTGACGGCGGCGGACCTGCCGGCGAAGCGCACCTACGGCCTGGAGCACGACGATCAGCCCGTGCTGGCCTGGGACGTGGTCCGCCACGTGGGCGAGCCGGTGGTGGTGCTGGCCGCCGACCGGCCGGAGGTGGCTCGCGCGGCCGCCGCCGCGGTGCGGGTCGAATACGAGCCGCTTCCGGCGGTCACCGACATGGAGGCCGCCCTGCGGCCGGACGCCCCGCGCGTCTCCGGGATGGGGAACGTCCTCCGGCACGTCCACATCGTGCACGGGGACCCCGACGCCCCGGCCGACGTGTGGGTCGAGGGCTACTACGAGCTGGGCATGCAGGACCAGGCCCCCCTGGGGCCGGAGGCCGGGCTGGCCATCCCGGCCGGCGACGGCGGGGTGGATCTCCACGTCGCGACGCAGTGGCTCCACGTCGACCGCGCGCAGATCGCCCCGTGCCTCGGCCTGCCCGAGTCGAAGGTGCGCCTGCACTGCGCCGGGGTGGGCGGCGCGTTCGGCTCCCGCGAGGACGTGCACATGCACATCCACGCGTGCCTGCTGGCGCTGGCCACGAACCTGCCGGTCAAGATGTCGTACGGCCGCGAGGAATCCTTCTACGGGCACGTCCACCGGCACCCGGCGCGCATCTGGGCGCGCACCGGCGCCCGCCGCGACGGGACGCTGGTGAACGCGCACGTGCGGCTGCTCATCGACGGCGGCGCGTACACCTCCTCGTCTCCGGCGGTGATCCTCAACGCCTCGACCTTTGCGGCGGGTCCGTACGAAGTGCCCAACGCCCTGATCGACGGGACCGCGGTCTTCACGAACAACCCGCCGGCCGGCGCGATGCGCGGGTTCGGGGCGGTGCAGGTCTGCTTCGCCCACGAGGGGCAGATGGACAGGCTCGCGGCGGCCCTCGGCATGGACCCCGTGGAGCTGCGCCTGCGCAACGTCCTGCGCACCGGGTCGGTCCTCCCGACCGGCCAGGTCATCCACGGCTCGGCGCCCGCGCGCGAGGTGCTGGAACGGTGCGTCGCGCTGCCGATGCCCGCGGACATCCCTGCCGGCGATCGGGACCCCCTGACCCTGCCCGGGGGCGCGGGGAACGTCGGCCGCGGCGAGCACGTGCGGCGCGGCGTGGGACTCGCCCTGGGCTACAAGAACATCGCCTACAGCGACGGGTTCGACGACTCCTGCGAGGCAAGCGTGCGCCTCGAGCCGGGCCCGCACGGGCCGGTCGCGACCGTCCACACGGCGGCCATCGAGGTCGGGCAGGGACTGCACACGGTGCTGGCGCAGATCGTCCGGACCGAGCTGGGGGTCGACGAGGTGGTGGTGGACCAGCCCGACACCGTGCTCGGATCCGCGGGATCGACCTCGGCATCGCGGCAGACCGTGATGGCCGGCGGGGCCGTGGCGGGCGCCTGCGCCGCGGTGCGGGAGCAGCTCCTGGACCGTGTCGCCACGTGGGCCGGCCGGGATCCCCGGCAGGAGGGCCCGGTCCGGCTGGCGGAGGAGCGGATCTTCGCGGGCGACGTTCCGGTCGGGGAGATCGCCGGGTTCCTCGATCCGCCGATCGAGGTGCGCCATGTCTTCCGGCACCGGCCCACCACCCCGCTCGACGGGCGCGGCCAGGGGGATCCGCACGTCATGTTCGCCTTCGGTGCCCTGCGCGCGGTGGTCGACGTCGACGAGGACCTGGGCCTCGTGCGGGTGGCGCAGATCGCGGCGGTGCAGGACGTGGGCCGGGCGCTGAACCCGCGTGGCGTGGAGGGTCAGATCGAGGGCGGCTCGGCACAGGGCCTCGGACTCGCGCTGATGGAGGAGCTGCAGCTGAAGGACGGGCGGATCCTGAACGCCTCGTTCACCGACTACCTGCTGCCCACCATCCTGGACATGCCCCCCGTGGTGTCGGACGTCGTGGAGGAACCCGAGCCGGGTGTCCCGTACGGGGCCAAGGGTGTGGGGGAGGGGGCCACCATCGTCGCGACCGCCGCCATCGCGGCCGCGCTGCGCGACGCCACCGGCCGGGAGTTGAACCGCGTCCCGGTGACCCCGGACGACCTGGTGGGGCTGGCTCCGGCGCGGGTCCCGGGGCCGCCGCCCGGCATACCCGAGGTGCCGGGACCGCGCCCAGTGTACGAGTACCGGTGAGGCGATGACCATGGACCTGGCGCGCAGGATCGCGGTGGCACGCGGCGACGAGCCGGCGGACCTCGTGCTCAGGGGTGGGCGGGTGCTCTCGGTGTTCACCGGGGAACTGCTCGACGGAGACGTGGCCGTCGCCGGGGAGCACATCGCGGGGATCGGCCGCTACGGTGGCTCGCAGGAAGTGGACGTCTCCGGCCTGATCCTGCTGCCGGGGTTCATCGACGCCCACATGCACCTCGAGTCGACCAAGCTGATGGTCGACGAGTTCGCCCGGGCCGTTCTGCCTTGGGGCACCACCACGGTGGTCCTCGATCCCCACGAGATCGCCAACGTGTTCGGGCTCGACGGGGTGTCGGCCCTCCTGGCCTCGGCCGGCGGGATGCCCCTGGACTACTACGTGATGACCCCGTCCTGCGTGCCGGCCAGCCCGTTCGAATCGAGCGCGTACACGGTCTCCGCCGACGACATCGCCGGGTTCCTGGCGAGCGAGCCCCGCGCGCTCGGCCTGGCCGAGCTCATGGACTTCCCCGGGGTCGTCCGTGCGGACCCCTCGGTCCTGCGCAAGATCGAGGTCACAAGGGCCGCCGGCGGCCACGTGGACGGCCACGCGCCGCGACTGACCGGGCCGGCGCTGAACGCCTACCTGGCCGCGGGCGTGGGCAGCGACCACGAGTGCACGACGCTCGAGGAGGCGCGGGAGAAGCTGCGCCTCGGGATGCAGATCATGATCCGCGAGGGCTCGGCAACCCGGGACGTCGAGGCGCTGATCCCGCTGGTGATCGAGCACGGGCCGGCCAACTGCATGCTGTGCACGGACGATCGCGAGCCGCACCACCTGCTGGCGGCCGGCCACATGAACGACGTGGTGCGCAAGGCCGTGGCGCTCGGGTGCGCTCCGGCCGACGCGGTGATCATGGCCACGCTGCACCCGGCCCGCTGGCACCGCCTGTGGGAGCACGGGGCGGTCGCGCCGGGATACCTCGCCGACATCCTGGCGGTCAAGGACCTGGAGAGCTTCCGGCCCGTCCGGGTCTGGAAGCGCGGCCGGCTGGTCGCCTCCGACGGTGTGGCGCTGGACGTGCCGAAGGCCACCGCTCCCGAGTGGATGCGCGGAAGCGTCCACATCGCGACGGTGCGCCCGGACGACCTGCGCATCCCGGCCACCGGGCAGGTGCGGGTGATCGGTGTCGAGGCGGGCGGCATCGTCACCAGGAACCTGGTCTGGCGATTGCCCGCGGGGGCCACGGTGGCAGCCTCCGACCCGGCTCGGGACCTGGCCAAGGTCGCGGTGATCGAACGGCACCGGGGGACGGGACGCATCGGGCTCGGGCTCGTGACGGGCTTCGGCCTGCGACGCGGAGCGCTGGCCTCCACCCACGCGCACGACGCCCACAACCTCGTGGTCGTCGGCGTCGACGATGCCGACATGGCCGCGGCGGCGAACCGGCTGGCAGAGGTCGGCGGTGGCCAGGTCGCCGTGGTCGGGGGCCGCGTGGTGGCCGAGGTACGCTGCCCCATCGGGGGCCTGCTGTCGGACCTGCCGGTCGAGCAGGTGGCCGCCGCGGTACGATCCCTGGAGGAGGCGGCCTCGCGGGAGCTGGGTGCCACCCTGCCCGCGCCCATCATGACCATGTCGTTCCTGGCCCTCTCGGTGATCCCCGAGCTCAAGATCTCGGACCTCGGCCTGGTCGACACGGTCGCGTTCGAGGTGGTGCCCATCGAGGTGCCCGCGAGCCGTCCGCATCCGGCCGCAGCGGCCACGCCCGCGCCCGCGGGCCTGGCGGAGGCCGGAGGGTGGGAGGCGGCGGAATGACGGTCGGGTCCCGGCCCGCGTTGCGCAGCTCTGCGCGGCCGCATCGGAGCCCGCGCGGCCACATCGGTCGTTTCAGGCTGAATGGCACTTGGGGCCCGCGGCCCGAGAAGGCCAGATCAACAGATGTCAGATGACTAGCGTCTGAGCCTGGGTGGGGCCACTGCTGGACACGCAGTGTTGCGGCCGGACCCCGGCAGGGAGATCGGTCAGCCGATCGGGAAGGCACTGGAGGCGTCAGAGATGCGGCTCGCGAGTCGAATGGATCGCATCGGGACGGAGACCGCGTTCGAGGCGGCCGCGCGGGCCCGGGCACTGGAGGCCACGGGGGTCGACGTGGTGCACCTCGAAATCGGCGAACCCGACTTCGACACCCCCGCCAACATCCGCGCGGCGGCCAAGCGCGCGCTCGACGAGGGCAAGACCCACTACGCCCCCTTTGCCGGCATCCCCGAGCTGCGCGCCGCCATCGCCGCCGATGCCAGCGTGCGCAAGGGTCTCGCGGTGAGCCCCGACCAGGTCTTCGTGACGGTGGGCGGCAAGGGCGTGATGCTCTACGCCATCGAGGCCCTCGTCGAGCCCGGAGACGAGGTCCTGGTACCCGATCCCGGGTACCCCATCTACGAGTCGCTGGTGCGCTTCATGGGCGGGGTCCCGGTGCCGGTTCCGCTGCGCCAGGCCAACGGCTTCCGCCTCGATCTCGCCGAGCTTCGGACCCTCATCACCCCCCGCACCCGGATGCTGGTGCTGAACTCGCCGGCGAATCCGTCCGGCGGGGTGCTGACCCGGAGCGACCTGGAGCAGATCGCTGCGCTCGCCATCGCGCACGACCTGGTGGTGCTGGCCGACGAGATCTACGGCCGCATCCTCTACGAGGGCGAGCACGTCAGCATCGCGGCCCTGCCCGGCATGGCCGAGCGCACGGTGATCCTCGACGGCTTCTCCAAGACCTACGCCATGACCGGCTGGCGCCTGGGCTACGCGATCGTCCCCGAGTGGCTCGCCTTCGCCTTCGGGCGCCTGCTGATCAACTCGGTGAGCTGCGTGGCCACCTTCGAGCAGTGGGGCGCCGTGGAGGCCCTCACCGGGCCGCAGGACGCGGTGGACGCCATGGTGGCCGAGTTCCGGGCCCGCCGCGACCTCATCGTGGACGGGTTGAACGCGATCCCGGGAATCCGCTGCCTGCGCCCGGCCGGCGCCTTCTACGTGTTCCCCGAGATCTCGGGCACCGGGCTGTCCGGGGCCGACTTCGCCAACCGGCTGCTCGCCGAGGCGGGAGTCTCCGCCCTCGCGGGCACCGCCTTCGGCGGCGTGAGCGTGGATCACATCCGCCTCTCCTACGCGAACTCGCAGGCCAACATCCGGAAGGCCCTCGAGCGGATTGCGACCTTCGTCGGCAGGGTGGCGGTCCCGGCGTAGGGGACACGAGCGCCGGCCACTCTCATCCAGCCATCCAACACCGATCCAGATAGGCAGGGACCGATGCAACGACTTGGCCTCGAGCGCGAGCTCGTCGACGCCACCGTGTACGAGAACACCGTGGCCCGCTTCCGGGAGGCGCGCATCGCGCTTCCCACGTTCGCGCAGCTCGCGGATCCCTCCCGGGTCCCTGCCCGTGTCCGCGCCGCGCTGCCGGCGGTCGGTCCGGATGCCGCCGACCCGCTGAACCTGTTTCGGGTCCACTGGTACAACGACGACGCCCGCAGCGGCCTGGTGCCGGTGCCCGCGCACGTCGTGCTCCCGAAGGCCCTGACCGGAGTCGACGCGCGCATCGTGGTGGCCCTGGGCAACCGGTTCCCGATGATCGAGGCGCACAAGGTGCTGGCGGCCTACGGGTGCCTCGCGCCGCGGGTCATCACCGGGCAGTTCGACCCGACCCGCCACCGCGCGATCTGGCCCTCGACGGGCAACTACTGCCGGGGCGGCGTGGCGATCTCGCGGATCATGGGCTGCCGCGGCGTGGCCGTGCTGCCCGAGGGCATGAGCCAGGAGCGGTTCGACTGGCTGGAGGACTGGGTCGTCGACGAGTCCGACATCATCCGGACGCCCGGCACCGAGAGCAACGTCAAGGAGATCTACGACAAGTGCAACGAGCTCTCGGCTGATCCCACCAACGTCATCTTCAACCAGTTCTCCGAGTTCGGGAACCACATCGTCCACTACCTCGCGACGGGCACCGCCCTGCAGCACGTCTTCGAGACGATGCGCGAGCGCGAGCCGGCACTGCGGCTGCGCGCGTTCGTCTCGGCGACCGGGTCGGCCGGCACCATCGCGGCGGGCGACTTCCTCAAGGAGCGGACCGGCTCCCTGACCGTCGCCGTGGAGGCGCTGGAGTGCCCCACGCTGCTGTACAACGGCTTCGGGGAGCACAACATCCAGGGGATCGGCGACAAGCACGTGCCGCTGATCCACAACGTGATGGCCACCGACGTCGCGCTGGCGATCTCGGACCGGGCCACCGACCGGCTGGGCGTGCTGTTCAACACCGAGGCGGGGCGTGGCTACCTCGCGCGACGGCGCGGCGTGCCGCGTGAGACGCTCGATGCGCTCCCGTCGCTCGGCCTGTCGAGCATCGCGAACGTGCTGGGGTCGATCAAGACCGCCAAGTACTACGGGATGGGCCCCGACGACGTGATCGTCACGGTCGCCACCGACGGCGCGGCGATGTACCACAGCGAGCGCGACCTGGCGCTCGCGAAGTACTTCGGCGGCACGTTCGACGAGGTGGGCGCGGGCGAGGTCTTCGGCGAGCACCTGCTGGGCGCCACCACCGACCACCTGCTGGAGCTGACCCGCGAGGACCGGGACCGCATCTTCAACCTGGGTTACTTCACCTGGGTCGAGCAGCAGGGCGTGTCCATCGAGGAGTTCCGGGTCCGCCGGGATCCGGCCTTCTGGACCGACATGCGCGGGATCGTGGCCGACTGGGACCGCCTGATCGAGGAGTTCAACGCCCGCACCGGGGTGCTGGAGTCCCTGTGAGCGCGTCTTCCGGGGCGCCGTCCGGCAACCCGGCCGGCGCGCTGCCGTCCACGCTCGTCTGTGCCGGCTGCGGAGCGTCCCCGCGGCCGGACGATCCATATCCCTTCCGCTGCCCCAACGCCGGCGCGGCCGACGACACCGACCACGTCCTGCGCCGGCTGCTGGACGTGGCGGCGGCCGAGTTCCCGGCCGGCGACGGCGGGACCGACCGGCCGAACCCCTACCTGCGCTACCGGCGGCTCTTCCACGCCTACCACCTCGCCCGGGCGGGGGGAATCTCCGACGAGGCGTACTGCGAGCTGGTGGACCGCCTCGACGGGCAGGTGGCCGGGGTCGACGGGCACGGCTTCCGCCAGACGCCGTTCTTCCGGGCCGACGCGCTGAGCGACCGGCTCGGGTTCGCGCCGGAGGGGGGCGTGTGGGTCAAGGACGAGACCGGCAACGTGTCGGGCTCGCACAAGGCCCGTCACCTGTTCGGCCTGCTGGTGCACCTCGAGGTGATGGAGCGGCTGGGGCGCGTCGACCCCGCGCACCGGCCGCACCTGGCCATCGCCAGTTGCGGCAACGCGGCACTGGCGGCGGCGGTCGTGGCCGCGGCGGGAGGGCGCGTGCTGGACGTGTTCGTCCCGGTCGATGCGGACCCGCCGGTGGTGGCCCGGCTGGAGCAGCTTGGCGCGCACCTCGCGATCTGTCCGCGGGAAGCGGGAGTGCCCGGTGACCCCACCTACCACCGGCTGCGGCAGGCGCTCGACCAGGGTGCGCTCCCCTTCACCTGCCAGGGGAACGAGAACGGCCTCGCGGTGGAGGGCGGCTTCTCGCTCGGCTACGAGATGGCCGACGCGCTCGCGGGCGGACCGCCGCTCGACCGCCTGATGCTCCAGGTCGGCGGGGGGGCGCTGGCCAGCGCCTGCATCGAATCGCTCACCGAGGCGGTCGCGTTGGGGGCCCTGCCGCGGGCGCCGCGCTTCGACGCGGTGCAGACCGAGGGCGCCTGGCCGCTGCCCCGGGCGTTCGCCCGGGTGGCCGCCCGGTTGCCCGGAGCGCCGACCGCGGCGGACCGGCGTGAGGCGCTCGCGTTCGCCGCCACCCACCGCTCGGCCTTCATGTGGCCGTGGGAGGAGGAGCCCCACAGCATCGCGCACGGCATCCTGGACGACGAGACGTACGACTGGCTGGCGGTCGTGGAGGGGATGCTCGCCACGGGCGGCAGCCCGGTTGTCGTGAGCGAGGAGACCCTCGCCCGTGCGAACACGCTGGCGGTCGAGGCGACCGGGATCGATGTCGACGAGACCGGATCGTCGGGCCTGGCCGGACTCCTGGATCTGCGGGAGCGCGGTCGGGTCGGGGATCGCGAACGGGTCGCCGTCCTCTTCACCGGGGCCCGCAGGTAGCCCGATCGGTCACTCCGGCGTGGCGGGCTCCGGCACGCGCGAGCCACCCGCGGCGGCCGTCGGGATGTGCGGCAGCGAGCCGGTGACGCCGGCCAGCAGCGTCGCCATGACGGCCGCCGGCTCGAGCGACAGGACCTCGCCGTCCGCGGCCCCGGTCGGCGTCGCCTCGAGCAGCGCGAACGTGTCGCGGTCCAGCACGGCCCGGAAGCCGGGCGCGGTGTACTCGATCCGGGCGTCGATCGAGATGCGGTGGGTCCCGCCGTCGATGCGCGCCTCCATGACCCCGTCACCGAGGAGCATGTAGGCGTTGGAGTCCTGCGCCTCGAAGTCGGCCCGGTCCAGGTACAGCCGCGGCTTGTCCACGTAGGGTTTGCCCGACGTGGGGCAGACCGTCACGCAGTTGCCGCACTCGTTGCAGAAGTCGGTGAGGACGGCGATCTGCAGCCGCTGGTCCACCGCGAACGGCGTCGTGCCGGTCGCCGTCACGGCACCGTCGGCGACGGTCAG
>JAJYEB010000064.1 GCA_021790375.1 Chloroflexota bacterium
AGGGGATCGAGCGCCACTGGTTCGTGGTCGACGCGACCGACCAGACGCTCGGCCGCCTGGCGTCGCGCGTGGCGCGCGTCCTCGAGGGCAAGCACAAGCCGACCTACGCCACCCACCTCGACAGCGGGGATCACGTGATCGTGGTCAACGCGTCCCGCATCGGCGTGACCCGGGGCAAGCGGGAGTCCAAGGTGTACTCGCGCCACAGCGGGTACCCCAACGGGCTGCGCCAGGAGACCCTGGGCGAGCTGCTGGACCGCCGCCCCGAGGAAGTGATCCGCCGCGCCGTGAAGGGCATGCTGCCCCGCAATCGCCTGGGGGCGCAGCAGCTGCGGAAGCTCAAGGTGTATGCGGGCGCCGAGCACCCACACCAGGCGCAGCGGCCCGAGCCGCTCGCCTGAACGGAGACCAGGACAGCATGACCAACAACGCCGCCTTCTACTACGGGACCGGTCGCCGCAAGACCAGCGTCGCCCGCGTCCGGCTGATCCCCGGTGAGGGCGAGGTGGTCGTCAACGGCCGCAGCCTCGACGAGCACTTCGGCAACGCGATCAACCAGTCCGAGATCCTGATCCCGTTCCGGGTCACCGGGACCGAGGGTCGGTACAACGCGATGGTGAAGGTCGACGGCGGCGGCTACCAGGGGCAGGCCGGGGCGATCCGCCACGGGATCGCCCGGGCGCTGCTGCAGTCCGACCCGGAGGCGACCCGCCTCCCGCTCCGGCAGGCCGGGCTCCTCTCCCGCGACCCGCGGATGAAGGAGCGCAAGAAGTACGGCCTCAAGCGCGCGCGCAAGGCGCCGCAGTACACGAAGCGCTAGGAGCGCGGGGGGTCCTGTCGGGGGGTCGGCTGGGCTCTCCGCTCCGCTCGTCCAGCACGACCCACCTGCCAGCCCCCTCCCTCGGCGCGTGAGAGGGAGACAACCGGCGCGGCTTCGTCGCTGACCGGCGCTCAGGGCCGGGCACGTGGCCGCGCTGCGTGGGAGGCTGGACGACGCGCTGGTGCAGTACCGTGCGGCCGCCGCGATCGCACCCGACCGGCCCCTGCCTCACGTGGGCATGGCCGACGCGCTGCTTCTCCTCGGACGCATCGACGACGCCCTCGCCTCGAGCGGCATGGCGCTCCAGCGCGCGCCCGGCGACCCCACGGTCCTCGAAGTCGCCGCCCGGGTCCACGAGGCGGCCGCACGGCACGATGAAGCCGCCGCGCTGCTCGATCGCCTGGCCGACGCGCTCGTCGAGGCGGACAACGTGGATGCCGGGTACGCGGCGGCGGTCCGGGCCCGGGACCTTCGTCCCACCGACGCGCGACGGCGGCGAGCCGGGGAGCTGGCGGCGGCCCGGAATGCCGCACTGGGCTCCCTTGCCGCAGGGCCGGGACCGGACCCGGGTGCCGGGTCGTTCGTGGCGCAGGTCGCGTCCCCCGCGGCCCCGACGCCGGCGGAACCGGACGAATCGTCGGCGCACGCGGGCGACGCCGACGCATCGCCGCCCGGCATCGTCGCGACCGGACCCGGGCCCGGGGCGCCCGCCGGCGCGGCTCACCGGGACGCGACGGTGGAAGAGGCCCGGGAAGCGCCGAACCCCGCCGTGGAGGCGGGCTCCCTGCCTCCGATCGACGCAGGGGCACCGGCCGGGACGGGGGCGCTCCCCGAGGGGGCCGGGCCCGCGACGGAGGCGCAGCCCCTGCCCGCAACTCTGCGCGAGGACGCGGAACCCGCGACGGAGGGCCCGCCGCCTCCCCGTGATCCCGAGGCGGCGTTCGCGGCGGCGGACGAGCGGGCGGCAGCGGGCGATCACCGTGGCGCCGCGGCGCGGTACGTCGAAGCCGCGGAGGCGTGCCTGTCGGTGGGTGCGTTTCGGAGCGCGGTCGACGAATGCCTGCGGGCCCTCGCCGGCGCCCCCGGCGACACCGGCGTCCACCTCGAACTGGCCCGGATCCACGTGGCCACCGGCCACGCCGAGCGCGCGGCCGACACGCTCGACCTCCTCGAGCGCCTGCTCACCCTCGATGGCGACACCGATGGGCTGACGAGGATCGAGGCGTTCCGGAGCGGCGCGACGCCCCCCGCAGGTCTGCCCTGAATCGTCCCCGGCCGATCGCGCGAGGTCGGCCGCCGGAGGCCCACTGCTACACTAGCGCCCGATGCCGCAACTCGTGGACCTGTTCTCGGGGATCCAGCCGAAGCCGACGACCTTCATCGATATCGGGCTCACGGCGCTGCTGATCTACGGTCTGTTCAGCCTGATCCGGGATACCCGGGCGGTCCGTCTCGTGATCGGCGTCACCGTCCTGTACGGCGTGTATGTCGTCGCCCAGCTGCTGGGGCTCCAGCTCCTGTCGCAGATCCTGCAGGCGGGCGCGGTGGTCGGGCTGTTCGCCCTCGTGGTGGTCTTCCAGCCCGAGCTGCGCCGGGCGCTCGAGCGACTGGGCCACGTGGGATCGCTCGGCTGGCTGCTCTCGGCCGGCCAGCAGGGTGCCATCGACCACATCGCGGCGGAGATCGCGCACGCCTCCAACGGGCTCGCCGAGGACCGGCACGGCGCCCTGATCGTCCTCGAGCGCGAGACCGGGCTGGAGGACTTTGCCGAGAGCGGGGTGATGATGCACGCCGACCTGTCGGCGGAGCTGCTGCGGACCATCTTCATGCCGCGGTCGCCGCTTCACGACGGCGCGGTGATCGTGCGCGGGGGCCGAGTCCTCGCGGCCGGCGCGGTGCTGCCCCTCGCCGAGGTCTCCCCCGGAACCGAGCGGTACGGGACCCGGCACCGGGCCGCGTTCGGCATCACGGAGGAGACCGACGCCCTCGTGGTCGTGGTGAGCGAGGAGACGGGGGCCATCAGCCTCGTCGAGCGCGGCCGGATCGTGCGGAACCTGGACCAGGAGCAGCTGCGGGTGGCGCTCGCCACCCTGCTTCGCCTCGCGTCCTCCCTCCAGGCCGAGATCCCCGCGAGCCCGGGCGATCACTGGCCGCGCCTCCACCGGCCCGGCCGCCCCTGGCCGCACTACGGGATCCGGCGTCGGACCGGCCGGGGAGGGCAGAAGCCCGGGGCGGCGGGAGCCGCGGCAGCGGGGCGGGCCGACCGCCCGTGACGGCTCGCCGGCTCCTCCACATCCTCGTCCGCAACTGGCCCCTGCGTCTCGGAGCCATCGCCCTGGCGGTGGTCCTGTACCTCGGGCTGGTGATCTCGCAGAACGCGCGCACCTGGACCGGCCCGGTCACGATCGACGCGATCGACCAGCCGGCGGGCACGTTCCTGCTGGGCAGCCTCGGCTATGTCACCTCGGTCCAGTACATCGCCCCCATCGACGTCGCCGCACAGGTCACGAGCGCATCCTTCGTCGCCACGGCCGACCTGGCCGGGGTGGGGTCGCAGCCCGGTGGCGCGCCGGTCAGCGTCCCGGTGCGGGTCGTGGCGCGTGACCAGCGGATCCAGATCGTCAGCTGGGAGCCCGCCACGGTGGTGGCCCGCCTCGACCCCGTCATCAGCCAGCAGGTGCCCGTCCAGGTCGAGCGCGGGACCGTCCCCGCGGGGCTCACCGCCGGCCAGGCGACCGTCAGCCCCACCACCGTCACGGTGCGGGGCGCCAGTTCGCTGGTGTCCCAGGTCGCCGCGGCAGAAGCGCGGGTCGCGATCGACCCGAGCGGGACCAACGTGGACGCCAACGTTGACCTGGTCGCGGTCGACGGCCGCGGCGCCATCATCGCGCCGGTGGAGATCGACCCGTCCACCGCGCACGTGACGATCGCGGTCGGAGAACAGCAGGTGAACCGGACCGTGCCGATCGTGCCGAACGTGACGGGTCAGCTCGCGACCGGCTACACCGTCCGGGACGTCACGGTCACGCCGCTTGCCGTGACCGTCAGCGGCCCGGCGACCGTGATCGGCGCGCTCGACGGCGTCCCGACCGCCCCCATCTCCGTGACGGGCAGGAGCTCGGACCTGGTGACCTCGGCGGCCCTCCTGCCTCCGAAGGGCGTGACCGTGCTCGGGGCGACCCGGGTCCAGGTCCGCGTCCGGCTGACGGTCGCGACCGGCTCGCGGAGCTTCGGCGCCGGCGTCGTGCTGAGCGGAGCACAGCCCAACCGCACGTACGGCCTGGCGGTGCCGGACGTGCTGGTCACGCTCGGCGGCACCAGCGCCGCCCTCGACGTCATCGACCCGGCGACCCTCTTCGTCACGGTCAACGTCACCGGGCTCGATTCCGGAACGTTCACGCTGCCGGCCAGGTTCTCGGCGCCGGCCGGCACCTCGCTGGTCGCGATCAGCCCCGGATCCGTCCAGGTGACGATCACCGCGCCGGCTCCCAGCCCGAGCCCGTCCGCGACCTCCAGCCCGGGAGTCTGACCATGGCGCGACTCTTCGGCACCGACGGCATCCGCGGTGTCGCCAACGTGGACCTCAAGCCGGCCCTGGCCTTTGCGCTGGGCCGTGCGACGGCCCACCTCCTCGCCAGCGGCCGGGGACCGATCGTCCTGGGGCAGGACACGCGGCGCTCCGGCGACATGCTCGCGTCCGCGATCGTGGCCGGCGCGGCGTCGATGGGGGTCGATGTGTACCGGGCGGGCGTGCTCCCTACCCCGGCCCTGGCGCACCTGGCCGGCACCGGCGAGTTCGCCGCCGGGATCGTGGTCTCCGCATCCCACAACCCGGCCGACGACAACGGCCTCAAGGTGCTCGACCATCGCGGCATCAAGCTCGACGACGCCCTGGAGGACGAGCTCGACACGCTCATCTGGCGGGCCGAGGAGTTGCCCAGTCCGACCAATGCCGGGATCGGGCGGGAGGTGGACGCGCGCGACCTGGTGGAACGGTACGTGGCCCACCGGGTGGAGCTGGCTCGGCGGAACCGGAACGACCTGCGGGTGGTGGTCGACTGCGCCAACGGCTCGGGGTGCCCGGTGGCGGGGCGCATCATCGGCGCGAGCGGCGCGCGCGTGTCGACCATCCACGACAACCCGGACGGCGTGAACATCAACCTCGACTGCGGCGCCACGCACCCCGAATCGCTCGCCGCCCATGTGGCCGCGCGTGGCGCGGACGTCGGCTTCGCACTGGACGGTGACGCGGACCGCTGCGTCGCGGTCGACGAGCGGGGGAGGGTCGTCGACGGCGACCGGCTCATCGGCCTCATCGCGCTGGATCGCATCGAGCAAAGGGCGCTCGCAGGGTCCACCGTGGTCGTGAGCGTGCTCTCGAACGGCGGCCTCGTGTCGGCCATCCAGCGGGTCGGCGGCCAGATCGTGCGGACGCCCGTCGGTGACAAGTACATCCTCGACGCGATGCTCGTCTCGGGTGCCGGGCTGGGGGGCGAGAAGAGCGGGCACGTGATCATCGCGGAGCACGCCAATGCCGGCGACGGGATCGTCACCGCGCTCGAGGTGCTGGGAATCCTCAGCCGCTGCGGACGCCCGCTCTCCGAGCTTGCCGACCGGATCGTGCTGTACCCTCAGCAGCAGCGCAGCGTCCGGGTCCGCCACAAGGACCAGTGGGATGCGGACCCGGCGATCACGGCCGCGATCCGTGCCGCCGAGGCCGAGCTCGCCGACGGCGGCAGGGTGCTGGTACGGCCGTCGGGCACGGAGCCCGTGCTGCGCATCATGGTCGAGGGTGAGCACGAGGAGATCGTCACGACACTCGCGGATCGGCTCGCGGCGCTCGTCGCGGACCGTCTCAACCAGCCCGCCTGACCCGGGCACAGGAGGGCGCGACCATGTGCGGCATCGTCGGATACACCGGTCCCCGCGAGGCGGCACCGATCCTGCTCGAGGGGCTCGCTCGCCTCGAGTACCGGGGCTACGACTCGGCGGGGATCGCCCTCGTCCGGAGCGACGGATCCCTCTTCGTCGAGAAGCGGGCCGGCAAGCTGGGGACCCTCCGCACGGCGATCGGGGACAGCCCGCCCTCGTCGGGCGTCGGGCTCGCGCATACCCGCTGGGCCACCCACGGCCGGCCGAACGACCTGAACGCGCACCCGCACGTCGACTGCACGGGTGACATCGTGGTGATCCACAACGGGATCATCGAGAACTTCCGCGAGCTCCGGGACGGGCTGGAGGCGCGCGGCCACCGGCTCACGTCCGACACCGACACGGAGGCGCTGGCGCACCTCGTGGAGGAGGCGTACGCCGGAGACATCGGCGATGCCGTGCGGCAGGCGCTCGCGCGGGTCTCGGGGGCGTATGCCCTGGTGGTGCTCCACCGGCGCGAACCCGGACGGCTCATCGGCGCGCGGATGAACGTGCCGCTGATCGTGGGCGTGGGCAGGGGCGAGAACTTCGTCGCCTCGGACGTCGCGGCGGTGCTCGAGTACACCGACCAGGTCGTCTTCCTCGAGGAGGGCGACGTGGTGGACCTCGACAGCAGCTCCGTGCGGGTCACGGGACTCGACGGCGAGCCGCGGGAGCGGGCCGTCCACACCATCGACTGGAGCATCGAGGCGGCCGAGAAGGGGGGCTACCCCCACTTCATGCTCAAGGAGATGCACGAGCAGCCGGACGCCATCCGCGCGGCGATCACCGGCCGTCTGCGCGGCGATCGGCTCACCCTGGACGAGCTGGAGCCGATCCGCGAGGCGCTCGAGCGCGCCGACCGCGTCGAGTTCGTCGCGTGCGGGACGGCGGCCTACGCGAGCCAGGTGGGCGCGCACCTGGTGGAGCAGTGGGCCGGGATCCCCGCCCGCGTCACCGTGGGGTCGGAGTTCCGCTATGCGCCGCCGCCGCTCGACGGACGCACGCTGGTCGTCGCCGTGAGCCAGTCGGGCGAGACCGCCGACACGCTGGCCGCCACTCGGCTGGCCCGGGAGCGCGGCTGCCCGATCCTCGCCGTGACCAACACCGTGGGGTCGGCGCTGACCCGTGAGGCCGACGCGGTCTGCTTCCTCCAGGCGGGCCCGGAGGTGGCCGTGGCCGCCACGAAGACCTTCGTGGCGCAGGTGACCGTGCTGGTGATGATCGCCGCGGCCCTCGCCCGCTCGCACGGGCGCCTGGACCCCGACCGCGAGCGCGAGCTCGCGACCGCGCTGCGTGCCCTGCCGTCGCAGGCCCGACGCGTGCTCGAGCTCGACGGCCGGGTGCGGGAGGCCGCGCGGCGCTACGTCAACAGCCGGGGGTTCATGTTCATCGGGCGGGGCGTGACCTACCCGGCCGCGATGGAGGGTGCCCTCAAGCTCAAGGAGGTCAGCTACACGCACGCCGAGGGTTACGCCGCCGGCGAGCTCAAGCATGGCCCCATCTCGCTGCTCGACGTCGAGGTACCCCTGGTGGCGGTCGCCACGCGCTCGTCGGTGCGGGAGAAGCTCGTCAGCAACATCATGGAGGGTCGGGCCCGCGATGCGCGCGTGATCGCCGTCGCCACCGAGGGCGACGAGGAGATCCGGCGCTACGCGGACGACGTCTTCGCCGTCCCGGACACGCTCGAGGCGCTCAGCCCGATCCTGGCCGTCATCCCGCTCCAGCTGTTCGCGTACCACATGGCCGTGGCGCGGGGCACGGACGTGGACCAGCCACGCAACCTGGCCAAGTCCGTGACGGTGGAGTAGGCGGGCGGCGTGGGCGAGGAGGCCATCACCGAGCTCGGGGTCGACATCATCCGGGTGTCGCGCATCCGCGAGACGCTCGAGCGCTTCGGGCAGCGGTTCGCGCTCCGGGTGCTGACTCCCGCCGAGGCCGCGTACGTGCGGACCAATGCCGAGCGCTTCGCCGGGCGCTGGGCGGCCAAGGAGGCGGTCAGCAAGGTCCTGGGTCTGGGCGTGCGCGGCGTGGGCTGGCGCGACATCGAAGTGGTGCGGCTGCCCACCGGCCAGCCCGCCGTGCGGCTGTCCGGCCGGGCGCGCTCGCGGGCCGAGCAGCTCGGCATGGGCCGGATCGCGCTGTCGATCACCCATGAGCGCGAGTACGCGGTGGCCGTCGCCTCCGGCATCCGGACCGAGGGCGGGGCGTTCCTGTTCCCGCCCGACATCGAGGAGCGGCTGGGCGAGCGCGAGCGGCGGCTGCTCGGGCGCCTGGAGCGGATCCGATCGCTGGCGGGTGAGCTGCGCCGCGAGGACGAGGCCGGGGAGAGCCGGGCATGACCGACGATCCTCGCTCCCCGCTGCAACTGCTCGACGACGACGCGGCGGCCGGCCTGCTCCCCGGTCGCGAGCCGCGGGCCCACAAGGGCGACAACGGGCGCGTCCTGCTGGTCGCGGGTTCGCTCGATTACGCCGGCGCCGCGTTGCTGGCGAGCCATGCGGCGGGGCGGGCCGGGGCCGGCCTCGTGACACTCGCCGTGCCGGCCTCCCTCCAGCCCATCGTGGCGGGGCGCTACGTGGAGGTGATCACGATCGGCCTGCCCGAGACGGCGCGGTTCGAGGTGGACCCGGACGCGGCGCTCGCCGCGCTGGAGGACGTGCCCCACGACGCGCTCGTGGTCGGGCCGGGCCTGCGCCGGTCGGACGCCACGGACGCCTTCGTGCGGGGACTGCTGGCCGCTCCCGGCGCTCCCGCCATCGTCGACGCGGAGGCGCTCAACGCGCTGTCGCGGACGCAGGGCTGGCCCGGGCGGGTCAGGCGCCGCTGCGTCCTGACGCCACACCCCGGCGAGTTCCGCCGCCTCCGGCCGGACGACGACGGCGACCTCTCGGCCGACGACGACGCGCGCGAGCGCGCCGCGCGGGAGGCGGCCGGGGCGTGGGGCCAGGTGGTGGTCCTGAAGGGTGCCCGCTCCGTGGTGGCG
>JAJYEB010000065.1 GCA_021790375.1 Chloroflexota bacterium
CCCGAGGTCGTTCTGGGTCGTGGAACCCCTCCTCAGCACAGCGGTGTTTGGGAGTCTGCGCTTCGCCATCCGCGCAGCCTCCGACCTGGCGCCTCACCACGCGACTGGCACCAGGGCCGAGCCTCGCCCCACGCTCCTGTACGGGGCCGGCCGGGCCGGGGTGCTGGTGGCGCGGTCCGCACGGCGAGAGCCTGGGGCGGGCGTTCTCCCGGTGGGGTTCCTGGATGACGATCCCGGGCTCGCCGGCAGCTCGGTCGCCGGCGTGCGAGTGTACGGTGGCCTCCGGTCGCTGAAGCAGACGGTTGCAACGACGGGGGCTCGCTGCCTGCTCATCACGATGCCGAGTGCGGCGGGCAGCGCCGTGAGACGCGTGGTCGACGCTGCCCTTGCCCTCGGCCTTGAGGTGCGCACCGTCCCGTCCATGCACGACATGATCGACGGAAGCATGGACGCCTACCGGATCCGTCGCGTCCGCCTGGAAGATCTGCTGCGGCGTCCGATGGTCACCGAGCACGCCACGGCGGTGCAGGAGATCATCCGGGGCCGGTCGGTCCTGATCACCGGAGCCGGGGGCTCGATCGGGTCTGAGCTCGCCCGGCAGGTCCACGCGATCGGCCCGGGCCGGCTCACGCTGGTCGACCGAGCCGAGAGCCCCCTGTACACCGTGCAGCGTGAGCTCGAGATGCGAGCGAGCCATGGCCGCAGCGGTGGCGAGCTGCGCGTCCATCTCGCGAACGTCGTGAGCCGGCCGGCGATGCAGCGACTCGTCCGCACGGAGGCTCCGAGCGTGATCTTCCACGCCGCAGCCTACAAGCACGTGCCGCTGATGGAGGACGACCCATCGGACGCGGCATACGTGAACATCGGCGGCACGCTGGCGCTGCTCGACGCGGCCGTGGCTGCGGGCGTCGAACGCTTCGTGTTCGTGTCAACCGACAAGGCGGTCCGGCCGTCGAGCGTGATGGGCGCGAGCAAGCGAATCGCAGAGATGCTCGTCGCAGACACCGCGCGCCGGACGGCGCTCCCCTACGTTGCGGTGCGCTTCGGGAACGTCCTGGGGTCATCGGGCAGCGTGGTGCCGATCTTCCAGGACCAGCTGGAGAAGGGCCAGCCGCTCACGGTCACGGACCCTGAGATGACGCGCTTCTTCATGACCATCCCGGAGGCCGCGTGGCTGATCCTCGACGCGGCCGCGTTAGGGCGGACGGGCGACCTGTTCGTGCTCGACATGGGTGAGCCCATCCGCATCATGGACCTCGCCCGCGACCTCGTCCGGCTCGCCGGCCGTGACCCGGACAGCCAGCCGATCGAGATCATGGGGCTTCGCCCGGGCGAGAAGCTCCACGAGGAGCTGTTCTACGCCGGCGAGCACGTGGTGCCTACGGAATCGTCCAAGGTCTTGCGGGCCGTGGCGCCGCCACCCCCGCCGGGCATCCGGGATGACGTGCGGCGGATCCTGGCGCTCGCGACCGGCGAGGACGAGCCGCGGCTGCGCAGGACGCTGCTCGTCTACGCACAGGACCCGGCGACTGCGCTCAGCGAAGTTCCGCAGGCGGAGGAGCTGTGGTCGAGGGAGCTGGCCGCTCTGGATGTGGGTCCGGGAAGGCAGGCGCGCGCAGCGGTCATCGCCGCCCGCCCGTCGGTTGCATCGCCGCAGGCTGCGCCGTCTGCTGGCGCCTCAGGCCCGCCGGGGTGGTCGACGGTGCCTGAGCCTGCGACGGCTCTGTCGCGTCGTCAGCCGGAGACACTCTAGGGCCATGGCGGATCTCTTCCTGCCCATCGTGGTCAGCGTGATCGCCGTTCTTATCGCGCTGGGCGCCCAGTGGGTCTGGGGAACGCAGGGGGAAGGGCTCGGCCGACCCAACCTGCGGATCGCCGGACTCGGCTCGCGGTGGGCGGAGAAGGTGAGGGCCGTTCGAATGCGGACTGAGGCTCCGGCCGCCTCGGCAAAGACTGAGGATCCGGCGGCTGATGCCGCACGGCTGGTCGCCTCAAGACGTGCACCGCGGGCAGGAGACGCAGAGCCCCGCGCGCGTGAGGATCCCTCCGAGGTGGCCAGCTCCGAGGTGGCCAGCGCATCTTCAACAAGACGTCACCCGCCCCACGAGCCGGCGTCGGCCGAGCGAGAGTCGCCGAAGCCGGCCAAGCGGCCACGAGGCCACAGCACGATCGCCGTGGACCCGCTTGAGGTGCCGCTGGACCCGCATCACGCTCGCGTCGCCGCTGGTGCGCTCATCCACGACCTCGAGATCGGGAAGATCGGACGCCCACGGTGAACACGTTTGCGGTCACGAACCACAAGGGGGGGAGCGCCAAGACCACCACGGCGGTGAACCTCGCGGCCGCCCTCGGCGAGCAGGGACTCCAGGTTCTGGTCATCGACCTGGATCCCCAGGGATCGGCGACGAGCTGGCTCGGCTCGCCCGTCGCGGGCCGAATCGTGCTCGACGCGTACATGGGCCAGGCCGACCTGGCCGACACCGCCGTCTCGACCAGTGCGCCGGGTGTGCAGTTGATACCGTCGACTCCGTGGCTGGTGGCGGCGGATCGCCGGCAGGAAACAGATCTCGCCCTCGGCGTCATACACGCGCTCGAGGCACTTCCTCCGCGCTGGGACTACGTCCTCGTGGACTGCCCGCCCTCGCAGGGGTACCTCGCCATCGCGCCGCTCTCGGCGTGCCAGCAGGTGCTCGTGCCAGTCGAGGCCCACGTCCTTGCACTCTCGGGGCTCGTCAGCCTGCTGGAGACCATGCAGGAGGTGCGCGAGCGGCTCAACCCGGGACTGACCCTGTCGGCGATCGTCGCGTGCCGGGTCAGCCACACGCGGCACGCGCGGGAGGTGGTCGAGCGATTGCGTGAGCGTTACCCCGGCCACACGCTCCGGGCCTTCGTGAGGGAGAACATCAGCCTGGCCGAGGCGCCGTCGTTCCAGCTCCCGATCACGCGGTATGCCCCATTCAGCGCCGGCGCGGAGGACTATCGAACGGTCGCGCACGAGTTTCTGCAGCGACGGCCGGTCCGAGACGACGTGGCCAGGGGTTCACCCCTCGCCCGCTTCCTGAGGTCGGCTCAGCGACACACTCCGAGTACCGCCGCGTGGGCCAGGGGCCAGGAGGCGAGGTAGCCGATGGACGGGAAGGCCACAGCCCCATGAGCGGCCGCGGAACCCTTGACGACGCGGAGCTGCGGCGCACGCTCGATGCCGTCCTGTCCGGGGCCGCGTCGGCGTCCCGGCGGACGGTGCCCGCAGACCCGCCGTCCGGGGAACCACCGACCGGCGTGCCCCAGGGCTCGGTCGCGGACCCGCCGCCACGCTCCGGGCCGGACCCGGCGCAGCGGGACATTGCGGCCGAGAGGTGGATCGTGGGACGCGGGGGGCTCGCCGTCCTCGGGCTGGTCCTGGTCGCGATCGGCGCGACGCTCCTCGCCGGCACCCTGGGCGTGCTCGCCCTCGATGCGGGCCGCCTCGCCGACTACTGGCCCGTCGTCTTCGTGGTGATCGGGTTGGCCGTACTCATCGAGGCATGGGCGCCGGGCCGGCGCGCCGAGCCCCGCGAGCCCGCCGGGAGCGGCGCCGTTGCCCCCGGTGTCTCGGGCATCGCGGATGCGGACGAGCTGGAGCGCCGGCTGGATCGAGTTCTCGCGTCGCGTCAGGCCGAAGCGCCGCCGCCTGTCAGCGCCGCCCCGCCGCCCGAGCCGCCCCGACCGCGTCCCGCTGCCACAGTGCCGCGCCACGGCGACCTGGTCGCCGCGCTGCTCGAGCTCCAGGGGCTGCGCCGCCACCGGCTGATCTCGAAGCGCCAGTACCGGGCCAAACGCGCAGAGCTGGTTGCGCGCATGACGCCCAGCCTGGCCTCCCGGGGCTGGGACGAGCCGGGTGCCGCCGAAGAGACCGAGGCGACCGATGGCGCGGGCATGGACGCAGGTGCTCATCCTTTGCCCGGGTATCGAGGGCCCACGGCCGCGTAGCGCGCCGCCGCGAGCCTCCGGGGCGATCCGCTCCGAGAACGGAAACCCCGGACCCACGCGAAAGGCCCCTCCGAAGAGGGGCCTCCCGACACTGTCCCGGTGAAGTCCCCGATCACCTCGAGGGTGACACGGAGCTTCTGCCACGCTGCAAGGGCATCTATCACGCCGGCTGCACCGGCTACCCTAACCCGACCTACCCATGACCCTGCTGCTGGGGCAGTTGCTGACGAGCAGCGTCCAGAGTGTACGCGGCGGCCCCCGGCGGCTCAAGGGATTCACCTAGCAGGCCGGTTAATATTCCGTAACCTTGCGGCCACCCGGCGCTTCACACGCGTTGCGCCGGAGATCGGAGCGGGCCGGGACTGACGCCCTCGCGGCCCCGGGCCGGCTGGGCCCTGCGGCTTCCCTCAGCCCTCGGCTCCTGCAGCACCATCCACGGTCACCGCCGTCATCCGCACGTCCTCGACGGGGCGGTCCCCGGGACCGGTGCGCACCCTGCCGATGCGGTCCACGACGTCGGTGCCCTCGGTGACCCGCCCGAAGATCGTGTAGTTCTTGGGCAGGCGTCCGCGCAGGTCCGCGAGGCAGACGAACCACTGGCTGCCGTTCGTATTGGGCCCGGCGTTCGCCATGGCGACCACGTACGGCGCGTAATCGAGGGCCGCACCGGGAAGCTCGTCCGCGAACGTGTAGCCGGGGCCGCCGCGGCCCGTGCCGGTCGGGTCGCCGCCCTGGATCACGAACCCCGGCACGATGCGGTGGAACAGGACACCGTCGTAGAACCCCTTCCGCGCCAGCTTCTCGAAGTTGGCGACGGTGTTGGGCGCGGCGTCGCGCTCGAACTCGATGGTGAACGTGCCGAGGGTGGTCTCGATGGTCGCAGACAAGGTCGATGGTGCCTCCAGCGGTCCGGAAACCCTAGCACAGGGGCGTCGAACGAGCCCCGGGCGGCGGCCGGACGAGCCCCGGACGGCGGTCGGGACCCTTCCCGGGCGGCGGCCGGACGATCCCGGTTCTCGTCCGCGGGGCCGGACCGCCGGCGCCTGCCAGTTGCGGCCCGGGAGCCGATCAGCCCCCGGAGGCCCCGGCCGCCGGCGTCGACGGTGCCTGGCCGGCCCCCGGTCCGCTCAGCGTCGCGGTCAGGATCTTCACCGGCTGCAGGGCCTGGTCGCCGTTCGGGCCGCCCCGTGGGCCGGCGGCGATCTGCTGCGCCACGGCGAGCCCGCTGGTGACCGTGCCGAAGATGGTGTAGCTGTGCGGGAGCGAGGCGGCCTGCGAGCCGACCACGATGAAGAACTGCGATCCGTTCGTGTTGGGTCCCGCGTTGGCCATCGCCACGGTGCCCGGCGTGTAGGTGCCTGCGAACGGCTCGTCGGGGAAGGAGTATCCGGGCCCGCCGGTCCCGGTCCCCGTCGGATCGCCGCCCTGGATCACGAAGCCGGGAATGATCCGGTGGAAGACGGTCCCGTCGTAGAACCCGGCCCGGACGAGGTTCTCGAAGTTCTGTGCCGCGACGGGGGCGCTGCTGGTGAAGACCTCGATCACGATGTCGCCCTTCTGCGTATGGAGGGTGACCGTGGTCCCGTCGCCGCCCGGCTGCGCGGGAGCCGACGCGAGCGGGGTCGCGGTGGGCGGCTTGAGCTGGCCGGCGGAACTGCCGGTGGCGGGCGCGCCGATGGATGCGGTGGCAGGGGCGGATGCGGAGGGGGCGCCCGAGCCGCCACCTCCCGGGGTGGTCGGCGATGCAGCCGAGCAGGCCCCGAGGAGCAGGGCGACGGCGAGGCCGGCGAGCAGGGTGCGCGCGGTCAGCGGTGCGAGCAGGGTGCGCGCCGCGCGCGGCGTGGTCGAAGGCAAGGGTCAACTCCGGGTGTGGGTGTCGACCGCGTAGCGTATCCGACCTCGTCGGTTCGCCGGTGCGACCCGCGCGCAGGGTGCGCCAGGTACCAGAGATGTGCTGCCGGCCCATGAGTCCGCGGGCACGCGCCTGTGCGCCAGGTACCAGAGATGTGCTGCCGGCCCATGATTCCGCGGGCACGCGCCGTGTGCGCCGGGTACCGCAGATGTGCCGCCGCGCCATGGATCCGGACGGAGCCCCGTCAGTGCAGGTCCACCGCCGCGGCACGGGCGGCCGCCGGGTACTCCAGGCGTCCGGAGAGCAGTGCCTCCCCGAGGATCACGGCCGACACGCCCGCGTCGCGGAGCCGGCGGATGCCGTCCAGCGTGGCCACGCCGCCGGCCACCAGGAACTCCGCGTCGGCGACGGCGACCAGCCCGGCGAGAAGCCCGAGGTCGGGTTCCGCGCCGCCGTGGGAGAGGACGAAGCGCTGCACCCCCGCGTCGACGAGGCCGGCGACGAGCGCTTCCAGGGTCGGCGCCCGACCCGACCGCCAGGGGTACTCGCGCAGGCGCTCCGGCCGCGGGTCGAGCCCCACCGCGAGCCAGCTCCCCGCCACCTCGAGGCAGGCACGCAGGACGTCCGGCTCGTCCGCCACGGCCGACAGGGGCATCACGACCCGCGTCGCCCCCGCGGCGAACAGGAGCCGGATCTGGTCCGGGCCGTCCGCGCCACCGGCGACCTGCAGCGGCGCGGCGACCTCCGCGGCCACGCGCCCCACCACGTCGAGCGCGACGGGCCGCCCCGCGCGTGCCCCGTCGAGGTCCACCAGGTGGATCGCCGGCGCGCCGAGCTCCACGAAGTGCCGGGCGATCCGTTCCGGCCGGTCGGTCGGCGTCCCGGCGCCCGTCGACGCACCGGGCCAGAAGACGAGCCGCGAGCGCCCCGCGGTGACGTCGATGCTCGGGACGACCTGCATCAGGCGGGCTGGGTCCCCACGCCGGCCAGCTCGGCCCCGGGAGGCGTGGCCGTCCCGGCCGGCGGCAGCGTCGGTCCGCCGCCCTCGCCCGCCAGCAGCCGGCGGTGGAACGAGATCGGGATCCCGCCGGAGTAGAGCAGCTGGTCGTGGAACCGCCGCAGGGTGAACGCGTCGCCCAGCCGCCGCCGCTCGTCGTCGCGCAGCCGCAGCAGGAGCACCTTGCCGAGCAGGTAGCTGAGCTGATAGGTGGGCGTGTACGTGTAGCGGAGGACCTCCGCCCGCGCGTTGGCCCGTTCGAAGCCCGTCCGGTCCACCAGGAAGTCGGTCGCCTGCTCCACGGTCACCTCGCCGCGGTGCATGCGCACGTCGAGCACCACCCGGCACGCGCGCCAGATGGCGTCGGTGTACATCGCCACCCTGAACGCGGGACCGTCGTCGAAGCCCTGCTCGCGCATCATCTGCTCGCTGTACATGCCCCAGCCCTCCACGAACTCGGGCGCGTCCGTCAGGGCTCGTACCAGGCTGGGATGCGTGTTCGCCGCCGAGAGCTGCAGGTGGTGGCCGGGGTAGGCCTCGTGGATGCTGGTGTTGCTGATCGACGCCCGGTAGTGCTCCCGCATCACCGACGCGCCGCCGTCCACGGACGGCGTGACCACGTAGATGCCCGCGGGGTGCGGGTCGAAGCGCGGCGGCTCGAAGTACGCGGCGAACGGGACCGCCGCGTTGCGCAGGTACTCCGGGGTGGCCTGGACGGTGAGCGTCTCGCCGGGCGGCAGCGTCGCCAGCCCCCGCTCGACGATGTGCGCCCGGGCCCGCAGCATCGCGTCGCGGTAGGCGTCCAGGGCCGCCTCGAAGGTGGCGGGGTGGTCCGACTTGATGCGCTCCAGGATCTCCGCCTCGGTCGCCGCCGGGTCCACCTCGCGAGCGGCCTCCCGCCGGCCGCGGCGGTTCGCCTCGAGCTGCTCCTCGCCGATCGCGAGGATCTCGTCCGAGTTCAGTCCCTCCAGGGCTCGCAGCTGAACGAGGCGGTCGTACCGCTCGCGCCCGAGCTGCCACTCGTCGGTCCCGCCGGCCAGGCGCCCGCGCAGCCAGCCGGCGTACTCGCTCACCGCCGACGCGGCGCGCCCGGCGGCCGACTCGATCCGTCGCAGAGCCGGACTGCCCGCCGGCCAGGTGCGGGCGGCCGCCCCCACCACCTCGTCGAGCAGCGCCGGCATCTCGGCCGCGGATTCCAGGTCGATCTCGCTCCAGATGCGCACCGGGTGCGCCACCAGCCGGGTGCGGTGCTGCTCCAGCGCCTCCGGCACCGCCTCCAGGCGGGAGGCGATCGACTCGAGCCGGTCCGGCAACGGGGCGAAGTCGCGAGCGAAGATCGAGAAGACCGCGTCGCCGACCTCCTCCACGGCACTCGAACGCCGCTCCCAGGTCCGCTCCTCCTCGAGGTCGAACAGGCTGAGCCGGCAGTTGTGCAGCGCCAGCTCACGCTCGAAGCGCGCCCCGTCCGAGAGCCCGGCCGCGTCGAGCGCCTGGACGTCCGCCATGAACCGGCGCTCGTGCGCGATCCGGTCGACGACGGCGTCCCGGCTCCCGTCGCCCATGCGGTGGTCCTCGGAGTGGATGCCCATGAAGGTCGCGAAGACCGGCATGGACCGGACCAGGTACGCAAAGTGATCGTCTACGAGCGCCCGGAAGCGCGCGTCCAGGGGCTGGCTCATCTCACTCCGTTGCATCTCTCCGGGCCACAGGGCGACGCCCGGCTCCTCGCTGCTCAGCCGGCCGGGGTGGCCGGCTGGGGCGCCGCGCCGCATGCGGCCAGCGCGGACCGGCAGGCCGCGATGACGCGCTCCACGTCCGTTTCAGA
>JAJYEB010000066.1 GCA_021790375.1 Chloroflexota bacterium
ACCGCAACGGGACGCTGGTGAGCCTGGTCTACGGGGAGGCCGTGGCGGCCCACGTGGAGCCGATCGAGAAGAAGCCGTTCTTTCACGTCCTCCCCGGCACCGATGCCTATTCCATCTCCACGGTCGGCTGCAACTTCCACTGCCGCTACTGCCAGAACTGGGAGATCTCGCAGGCACCGCGCGAGGGCTTCCGGCTGCCGACGCGCACGCTTCCGCCCGACCAGGTCGTCCGGGAGGCGCTGGCCTCCGGCGCCCGCTCGATCGCCTACACATACGTGGAGCCGACCATCTTCCTCGAGTACGCGCTCGACACCGCGCGGCTGGCCCGTGCGGCCGGGCTGACGAACGTCTTCGTCACGAACGGGTACGAGACGCCGGAAGCGCTGGAACTGCTGGCCCCGGTCCTCGACGCCGCCAACGTCGACCTGAAGGCGTTCAACGACCGCTTCTACCGCCGCATCTGCGGAGCGCGCCTGGAGCCCGTCAAGGAGACGCTGGTCGCGATGCGGCGGCTCGGGATCTGGGTCGAGGTCACCACCCTGGTCATCCCGGGGGAGAACGACGACCCGGCCGAGCTGACGGCGGCGGCCGACTGGATCGCGCGGGAGCTGGGACCCCAGACGCCGTGGCACCTCAGCCGCTTCTACCCCGCCTACCGGATGGCCGACGTGGCGGTGACACCCGTGGCAACGCTCCGACGGACGGCCGAGATCGGCCGGCAGGCGGGCCTGCGGCACGTGTACGTGGGCAACGTTCCCGGCGAGGACGACACGGACACCCGGTGCGCGGGCTGCGGGCGGGTGCTGATCCGCCGCAGCGGCTACCGGATCGCCCGGGTCGCGCTGCGCGACGGCGCGTGCCCCGACTGTGGCGCGAGGCTCGCCGGGATCGGCCTCGAAACGGAGGCGTGACGTGGACACCCGTGAGGTCCGCGCGCCGGCCCATGCCGGCACGTTCTACCCTGCCTCGCCCGGCGCGCTGCAGCGCATGGTGGACGAGCAGCTCGACGAGGCGGCCGCCGGGGCCGCCGCCTCAGGAGAGCCGGCCGGAACGCAGCCCCGCCCGATCGGGCTGGTGGTGCCCCATGCCGGGCTGGTCTACTCCGGGCCCATCGCGGCTGCCGCCTGGGCCACGCTGCGAGCCCGGCCCCCGAGCACCATCGTGCTGGCCGGGACGAACCACTACGTGGCCGGCCTCTCCGGGGCCGCGCTCTGGCCGGACGGGGCGTGGCGGACGCCGCTCGGAGAGGTGGCCGTCGACGGTGACCTGGCAGGCCGGATCCTGGAGCTGGGCGATCCGTTCGCCGCGATGCCGTCCGCGCACCGGCGGGAGCACTCGCTGGAGGTGCAGCTTCCGTTCATCTCGCGCGCCTGCCCCGCCGCCTCCATCGTGCCGATGCTGATCTCGTTCGAGTCGACGGGGGCCTGCCTCGAGGCCGGGGCCCGGCTGGGCGAGCTCCTGGGGCAGATCCGGGGCGGCGGGACCGACGTCGCGCTCGTGGCCAGCTCGGACTTCGCCCACTACCCGCCGGCGGCCCAGGCCGAGGCGGTGACCCGGACGCTCCTGCCGCCGCTGCTCGCGCTCGACGGCCGGGAGCTGGCACGCCGCGAGGCGGACCTGCGGTGGGCGCGGATACCGGAGCTGGCCTGCGGCATGTGCGGGATCGAGCCCGTCCTGTTCGCCGTCGGTGCCTGGCGGGCGATGGGGCTCGGGCCGGGCAGGCTCCTGGCGGCGGGCACGTCGGCCGACGTCCCCGGTGGCGACCCGGGCCGGACCGTGGGATACGCGGCGGTCGGGTTCGCGTAGCGGGTCAGGGCGATCGCGGCGGATCGCGGCGGATCGCGGCGCGTCGAGGCGGATCGCTGCACGTCGCGGCGCGTCCAGGCACGTGGCGCACCTCCACGGCGCCCGCCGGCGAGTGCCGGTACAGTTGGTGGGTGACGCGCGACGGGGGGGCCACGGGCATCGTGCTGGCGGGCGGCGCCGCCTCGCGCTTCGGCGCGGACAAGCTCGCGGCGGTGTACGACGGGCGCACGCTCCTGGATCGCGCCCTCGGCGCGGCCGAGGCGGTCTGCGATGAGCTCGTGGTGGTGGTCGGCCAGGGCGCCGCGCCGCCCGACACCGGCACGCGGTCCGTGCCGATCCGCGTCATCCACGATCCCGAGCCGCACCGGGGCCCGCGCGCCGGGCTGCTGGCCGGGATCGACGCCGCCACCCGCCCGCTGGCGCTCGTCGTCGGTGGGGACATGCCGTGGCTCAGGCCGCCGTTCCTCCGCGCGCTCCTCGACCGGCTGGCGAGCGATCAGCGGGGCGCGTCCGCGCCGATCCTGTACGGCGTCCTGCGGCCGCTCCCCTGCGCCGTCCGCGTCGCGGCGGTCCGGGCACGGAGCCCTCGACGCGACGGGTCGATGCTCGCCCTGCTCGAGACCCTGGAGGTGGCCCCGCTCGCGGAGCTGGCGTGGCGTCCCTTCGATCCGGACGGCGAGAGCCTGCAGGACGTGGATCGACCCGAGGACCTCGCGGGGCCGGTGGAACTGCCGGTCCGGGGATGGGTCGCGACGTGGGCTCACCGGCAGGTGCCGGAGCGGATGCCCGACGAACCTCGCGACCCCGGCAGTCCTCCGGATCCCGCCTGAGGCCCGCCGGCCGGGCCGTGTCCGGCCGCTCAGCCCCCGTCGGGTGCCCAGCGCAGCGTCATCATCGCGCGCAGCGGCCGTCCCGGCTCGACCAGGACCGCGTCCTCCGGCAGCCAGTTCGCCGCGTCGGGCGGGCCGGTCTGTGGCTCGACGCAGATCGCGTGGGGCTGCTCGTCGTAGACCACCCAGTACCGGCACGCGGATTCCACGTCCAGCTGCAGGAAGCCCGGCCAGCGCAGCCGCGGCGCGGCCGGCAGATCCTCGAACACGTCGTCCCAGGGCCGCGACGAGGGCGGCATCGTCGCCCCGGTCGGGATCCCCTCCCCGTCGCGCGCGTACATGCGGCCCGGTCGGACGGACAGCTCGAGCTCGCCCGTCGCGCCCTCGACGTGCCGGCGGAACCAGGGGTGCCAGCCCACCCAGGCCGGCATCGGCTCCTCGGCGTCGACCTCCAGCTCGATGTGCAGGGCGGTGGGTTCGAGGTGGAAGCGTTCCACGACCCGGCCGCGAAACGGCCACGGTGCGTGCAGCGCCGCGGACAGGACGGCGCCATCGTCGGTGGGCAGGCCCGTCACCTGCCACGCCACGTCGGCCAGGGTGCCGTGAATCGCGTGCGGCGGCATGGTCCGGGGCAGCTCGTACGTCCGGCCCCGGAACCGCAGCCGCCCGTGCCGGATCCTGCCCGCGTAGGGAACCATCGGAAAGGCGCCCCAGCCGTACAGGCTCTCCGAATCCGTGACGAGCAGCTCACGGCCGTCGATCACGAGCGACGCCAGCCGGCCACCGTCGCGCGGCGCAACGGTCGCGCACGCGTCGCCGGCGCGGAGCCGGATGCGGTCCTCGTCATCGGGGTGGGCCGCGTCGCCGGGGTGGGCCGTGCCGTCCATGGGCGCAGTATGGAAGGACCGGCCCGCCCGGCGCGAGGTGCCAGACGGCCCGGTCGCGCCCGGATCGTCGCGGGGTTCCGAGCGCGGCGACCGGACGCCTCGTCGTGGCCGGCCCAAGGTGCCGCGATCGGCCACCTGTTCGGGGCCGGCCCAAGGTGCGGCGACCGGCCGCCTCGTCGTGGCCGGCCCGACGGAACGCGGGATCGTCTACCCCTTGACGGAACCGCCCACGATCCCGCGCACGAAGTAGCGCTGCAGGGTGAAGAACACGGCCAGCGGCAGGGCCATCGAGATGAACGCCGCGGCGGCGAGGTACCACCAGCCGCTGCCGAGAGAGTTCACCAGGTTCGCCACCACGATCGTGAGCGGGTCGTTCTGCGGGTTCGCGGCGCCCAGGTAGATCAGCGCCACCAGCAGGTCGTTCCAGACGAACAGGAACTGGAAGATCGCGAGCGCGGCGATCGCCGGCACACTCATCGGGAGCGCCAGCTGGAAGAACGCGGTGACCGGGCTGGCCCCGTCGATGGAGGCCGACTCGAAGACCTCGCGCGGCAGGCCACCCATGAAATTGCGCAGCAGGTAGACCGCGAACGGCAGGCCGTAGCCGGTATGGGCCAGCCACAGCGCGAGGAACTGTCCGTTCAGGTTGTTGATCTGGATCGGGCCGATGTCGATGTGGACCGAGCCGTACAGCTGCAGAATCGGGATGAACGTGGTCTGCAGCGGGACCACCAGCAGCCCCACGATCGCCACGAAGAGGACGTTGCGCCCCGGAAAGTCCATCCAGGCGAAGGCATAGGCGGCGAACGCGGCCACGAAGATGGGGATGATCGTGGCCGGGATCGTGATGAACAGGCTGTTGATGAACCCCGGCCACAGTCCGCTCTGGCCGAGCACGTACTGGTAGTTCTGCAGCGTCACCTGCGAGGGCTGGAAGATGATGTCCCACCAGCCCGACGACTGGACGGCCTGGGACGGCCGGAACGAGTTGATGAAGAGGCCGATCGTGGGGATCAGCCACAAGAACATGAGGAGGATGACGACGACGTGGGTCGGCAGGTGGCCCAGGCGGCGGCCCCAGCGCCCGGAGGCGGTCCCGGCCGTGGCCTCTGCGGCGGCGACGCTGGTCATCGGATCGCCTCCTGCGCCTGGAAGCGGCGGATGTTGAGCGCCATGACCGGGATGATCGCGAGCATCAGCACGATCGCGACCGCGCTGCCCCGGCCGAAGTCCCCGAAGTTGAACATCACCTGGTACATCTCGTTGGCGATGACCTGGGTGTCGAAGTTGCCGTTGGTCATGACGTACACGATGTCGAACGCCTTGAGGGCGGTGATGATGATGGTGGTCGACACGACTGCCAGGGTGGGCGTGAGCAGCGGCAGGATGATGCCCCGGAAGACCTGCCACTCGTTCGCACCGTCCACGCGGGCCGCCTCGAGCAGCTCGGGATTGATCCCCTTGAGCGCCGCCGAGATGATGACCATGCAGAAGCCGGTCCACGTCCAGGTCGACACGATCACCAGGAGGATCGTGTTGAAACTGAAGTTGCTGACGGTGAGGAACGGCACCGGTCCGACGCCCAGCGGCGTCAGGACCGCGTTGAGCGTGCCGGTCTGCGCCGCCCCCTGCGGCTGGTAGGCGAACATGAACAGCCAGATCACGCTGGCCGCCGTCCCGCTGATCGCCAGCGGCATGAAGATCACCGACTTGGCGATCGACTCGTAGCGCACCCGGTCGACCAGCACCGCGATCAGCAGCCCGAACCCGACCGCCAGGACGGTCAGCAGGACCACCCAGATCACGTTGTTCTTCAGGGCGCTCAGCGTGCCGTTGTCGGAGAAGAACCAGGCGTAGTTGTCGAGGCCGACCCACTTCGTGCCCAGCTGGTCCTGCAGGCTGCGCACGGCCGTGCCGATGGTCGGGTAGATCAGGAAGACGAACAGGAACGCGAGCGCCGGCGCGAGCCAGAGCCATGGCCGGATGCGTGGCTGCACTCGCCCCGGAAAGATCCGGAGGACCTGCTCGGTGGCCACGATGTAGCCGACCAGGACCGCGGGGACGCCCACCACGACGATCACGGCCGTGATCAGCCGAGGATCCATCGGTATGCCTCCGGTGCGGTGGGTGCGCGGGCGGGACACGGGGTCCCGCCCGCGCGGTTCACGAAGCCGTCAGTGGGTGGTGTACGAGCTCGCCTGCACCGAGTCGAGGTTCTGCAGGATCGAGTCGAGCTGGCTGGGGTACTGGATGTACTGCAGCAGTCCCTTGTAGAAGGCGGTCTGCATGGGCGTCGGCATCTGGTCGGACGCGTCGAAGACGAACGACGTCGCGCCCGACAGGATCTGGCCGAGCCGCTGGTTCATGGCGTTGGGGTAGTTGGCCACGCCCTTGTTGGCCGAGAGGAACTCGCCGCCGCCCACGAAGAGCGTCTGCGCCTGCGCGCTCACGAGGTACTTCATGAGCGCCGCGGCCTGCGGCGTGTTGTGGAACGCGCCGAACAGGTCGCCCGCGCCCTCGACGGCGTTGGCGTACTGCGGCGTGATGGCCGGGAACGGGAAGAAGTTGTAGTCGGTGAGCTTCTGCTCGTTGGCGAACTGGCCGAGACCGGTGATGAAGCTCGCCTGGTGCAGGAACAGGCAGCCGGGAGGCGTGGTGAACAGCGGGTCACCGGCGTTGGCGAAGTTCGCCGTCAGCACGCGGTTGGCGCCGCCGTAGCTCTGCGCGACCATCTGGCCCAGCTGCTGCCAGTCAGCCTTCATGCCGGGGTCGGTCCACTTGACCTTGCCGGCCCACCAGTTGTTGTAGTAGGTGGGGCCCTGCGTGTGCAGGACGAACGACTCGAGCACGTCGGTGGCCGGCCAGCCGGAGGCCGCGCCGGACTCGACGCTGAAGCACCAGGGCGCCTGGGCCTTGCTCTTGTCCTGGGTGATGAGGGTCTGGAGGTCGCTCCACGTCGCGGGCGGGTTGCTCGCGAGGTCGCCCACGACCTTGGGGTCGTACCAGATCTGGCCCTTGGCCGAGACGTCGAGGAAGATGCCGACCAGCTTGCCGCTGACCGTGCCCAGCTGGACCAGCGAGGACGGGGTCTGCGACGTGTACGCGTTCATGTCCAGCATCGTGGACAGGTCCTGGAGCTTGCCGGCGGCCGCGTACTGCTGCATCTGGGCCGGCCCGGGCAGGCCGGCGATGTCGGGCAGCTGACCGGAGGCGATGCCCGCCGTCAGCACGGCCGGCTCATCGCGCGTGCCCGTGTAGTTGACGGTGATACCGGTCGCATCCTCGAACGGCTTGACCATGGCGAGGAACTGCGCCTGCTCGGAGCCGCCCCAGACGGCGAGGACGCTCACCGAGCCGCCGATCTTCCCGAGCGTGGAGGCGTACTGCTGCGCGGCCGAGATCGCCGTGGCGCTGTACGACGGGGCGGGCACGGCGGAAGCCGCCGCCGAGGCCGCGGGCGCGGCCGAGGCAGGAGCGGCCGACGCCGCCGGCGCGGCGGACGCCGGAGCCGACGTTGGCGCCGTCGTGGCGCCCGAACTGCATGCGGCGGCGACCAGCATCATGACGGCGCCCACCGCCAGGACGCGGACCCCCCGCGGTCTTCCCTGGATCACGTGCGTGCTCCTTTCACAACCGGCACCTCCGCCGGCCCATGTCAGACCGGGCCGGCAAGGCCCGGACGCAGCTCTGCCGGCGGATGTCCGCCGGCATCCCCACCGTGCGGGCTCGGCGCCGAGCCACGCACGACTAGCTGGGTCTCCAGTACGGACCGCGCCGGCACGGGCCGGCCGGCGATCCGGTCGATGAGTGCCCGGCCCACGCTGAAGCCGAGCTCGTAGGCAGGCAGATGGACGGTGGTGAGGGGCGGGTCGAAATGCGCCGCGAGCGGGATGTCGTCGAAGCCGACGATGGCGAGCTGCCCGGGGACGGCGATCCGGTGGGCCCGCGCCGCGCCGATCACGCCGAGGGCGACCACGTCGCTGGCGGCGAAGACGGCGGTGAACGAGCAGCCGCGGCGGATCAGTCGGTCCATCGCGGCATGGCCGCTGGCCGCATCGAAGTCGGCGTGCGTGACGAGCTCCTCCTGGTACGGGATGCCGGCCGCCTCGAGGGCGCTCCGGTAGCCCTGCAGCCGCTCCTGGGCGGCCGTGTAGGCGAGCGGCGCGTTCGTCACGCAGGCGATGCGGCGGTGCCCCAGGGACAGCAGGTGATCGACCGCGAGCCGGGCCCCGCTCACGTTGTCCACGTCGACGCTGGGGATCGGGACGTCGGGGAGCGAGCCCTGCAGCACCAGCGGGAAGCCGTCGGCCTGGAGCTCCGCGAGGGCGCGATCGTCGGCACGCGGTCCGGACACCACCAGGCCGTCGACGTGATGGGCCCGCAGCAGCGTGGCGTAGGAGTGGTCGCCGGGCGGGAGGGGTTCCACGAGCACCCGGTAGCCGGCCTCGCGCGCGGCATCCGCCAGGCCCCGCAGCGTCTCCGGGAGCAGCGCATCCACCGCGACCTGCTCCGGTCGTTGGCGCAGCACCAGGCCGAGCACGAGGCTCGCCCCGACGGCGAGTCTCCGGGCGGAGGCGTTGGGGGTGTACCCGAGGTCCAGTGCCGCCGCCAGCACGCGTTCGCGCGTCGCCTGGCTGATCTGGGCGGTGGGGTGGTCGTTCAACACGAACGACACGGTCGTGCGGGACACGCCGGCCAGCCGAGCGACGTCGGCACTGGTAGGCCGTCTGCGGATCGCCATCGGCCTCCTCCTCCCCGTGGTCCCGCATGGGGTTCACCGGAGTCCGGGCGCCGGGGGATTGACCGGAGCCCGAGCGCGGGTAGACTAACGCGCGTTACTAACGCGAGTCAACTAGATTCGCCGGAGTCGTATCGCAAACATCCGGCAGGCCGGACCCGCGGTGGCGGAGAG
>JAJYEB010000067.1:0-4208 GCA_021790375.1 Chloroflexota bacterium
GTCGCCCGGCTCGCGGCCGTGGTGGGCGAACCCGCCATCCGGCGGGCCACCGCGCGTGAGGCCAACGACCTGACCGGGTACGTCATCGGCGGCATCCCACCGTTCGGCCACCGGCGCCCGATCCGCGTGGTGATGGACCCGGGCCTCGGACGGCACGAGACCATCTGGGCGGCGGCCGGAACGCAGAACGCGGTGTTTGCCGTCTCCCCGGCAACGCTGCGCATGCTCTCCAACGCGACGGTCGCGCCGATCGCCGCGGAGGTTGCACGCGAGGTACAGGCCGGACCCGCCGGCGAACAGGCGGCCCGGGCGACGGGGTCCGCCGGCGGCGCGTGAGCGAGGCCGAGGCGCACCGCTCGACCGTCCGATACCCCGGCGGGCTCTCGGTCCGCTTCCGCTGGGCCGGCACCGGGCGCGCCGCCGACGTCTTCGCGCTGTCCGAGGCGGGCGGCCGGCTCGACGACCACGGGACGCTCGTGTCGCCCCATCCCGATCGCCTGTGCCGGGCGGAGATGCGCGTCGAGGGGCCGGCGGGCGCCTGGACGGCGCGTTTCGCGTCGCCGATCTTCGACGGGCCCACGGCGTTCTTCTGGGACGTGCCGGGCCTCCTGGTGGCCAAGTTCGGCTTCCGCAGCTACGGGCTCGACGCCCGCACCGGAGACCTCCGGTGGTCCCGGGAGAGCGGCGCGCCGATCATCGACGTCCTCGGCAGCTCCCGCATCGACCATGTCCTGGTCCAGAGCGAGATCGACACGGTCGCCGTGGAGGCCGACGGATCGGTTGCCTGGCGACTGGCGCACTCCGACGTGGTGGCGGGGGCGGAGCTGATCGGCGGGCGGCTCGTGCTGACCAGCTACGGGGGCCAGCTCGCGGCGTTCGATCCCCAGACGGGGCGCGCGCTCTGATCCCGCGGCGGCCGGATTCGGCCGCAACGCGGCGATGCACCGGTGGATGAGCGGTGGATAAGTGCGCGCTAAGCCCGGCCGAAGGTGGACAACCCGGTTGACCCGGACGGGAGCGATGGCTAGCGTTGAAACAGCCCGAAGGGGTCAGGAGCGATCACTAACGGCGGCGATGACATCAACGCCCACGTGAGTTCGCGGAGGTTCCTTCGGGCCCTTTGCTGCCCGGGACCTGGCGCCCTCCTGTTCCGGGGTCGCCCGCGGCGGCCGCCGCGGGCCGGGTGCTAGCATCGCCCGACGTGATCGCCCTCGTCCTCGCCGCCTGCGGCGCGCTGTCCCTGGTCCTCGGCGCATTCGTCATGCGCGGGTTCGGCAGCGGGTATCGAGTCGGCCGGATCCTGCGCGCCGCTCCCGAGGTGACGCTCGAGGAGGCCGCGGAGGCCGCCCGGGAGGGCCGCCGCGCCTACGTCCGGGTGCACGGGCGAATCTCCAGCGAGGAGGAATTCCCCGACGAGCACGACCGTCCGCTGGTCTATCGCCGCCGGCGCGTGCAGCTCGGCACGCGGTCGGGGTGGGAGGCCATCGAGGACCGGCGCCTGGCCGTCCCGTTCGGAGTCGCGGGCCGTGGAGCGCGCATCGGCGTGGACCTCGCCGCCCTCGACGAGGGGCTCGTGGTGATGCCGCGCGAATCGCGGGGCGTCGCGAGCGAGGTGCCCGACCAGGTCCCTGCCGGGACGCCGCCGGACCGACCGGTTCGCCTGTTGATCGAGCAGGTTTCGGCGGTCGAGCACGCCTACGTGGCGGGCGTCCCGGCACTCGACACGGACGGCCGGCCGGTGCTGACCGCGGGCGGGGGGCGTCCTCTCGTGGTCTGCACGCTCGACCTGCCCGACGCGATGCGGGTCCTCGGCGGGGCGGACAGGACGCGGGCGACCCGGGCCGCGATCCTCCTGGGCGCCGGATGCCTCCTGCTTGCCGTTGCGCTCCTCGCGCTGGTCGCCGCTCCCGCGCTCGCCGCGTCGCCGTCACCGGTGGGGATCGGTGCCGGGGACACCAGGACCAGCGGCACGCCTCCCAGCTTCGTGGGCCAGCCCATCCTGGCGCTCGTCGGCGTGCTGGTGCTGGGCGTGCTGACCACCGCGGCGACCGTGCTGTACGTCCGGGCGACGCGCCCGCGCTGATGCGCGGCCAGCCGCCGGCGGCTCGCCTGCCGGCGGCTCGCCTGCGGCTCGCCCGGGAACGGCGCGGGTGCGCGGGTGCGGCACAGCCGGTGGGACGATCGCTCGTGTCCACCAGTACCTCCGGTCCGATGTGGGGTTTTGTGAGGGATCGGTAGGCTCTGGCAGGTTGGCGCGCGGTCAGTTCGCAGGTGGGTGCATGGAGATCACGGGACGACAGGGCACGGTATCCGTGGCGGGCGCCGCCCGGATCCTGGGCGTCCACCCCAACACGGTCCGCGCGTGGAGCGACCAGGGCCGGTTGCCCTTCATGCGGATCAACACGCGGGGAGACCGCCGCTACCGGGCCGCGGCGCTGGAGGCGTTCCTGGGGGACGCGGGTTCCGGGGAATCGCCGCAGCCGTCGGATGCACGAGGGAGCGCGGCGCTCGCGGGGCGCGACGACGGGACATCGCCCTCCCTGGCATCCGCGATCGACCAGCTCGTGGCGAGGATCGGCGGCACGCTCGACGTCGGCACGATCGAACACGATCTGCTCGACCGATCGATGGAGCTGTTCGCGGCGGATCGCGGTGCCGTGTTCCTCCGGGAGCAGGACGGAGCGGCCGTCGCGCAGGCGAGCAGGGGGCTGTCCCGCGCCTACCTGTCGACCGTCCAGGTCGACTCCCTCGGCTCGCGCGTCCGCGACGCGATCGACACCGGCAGGGCCGTGGCGGTGCTGCACTGGGGAGCCGACGGGGCCGACCACGGCCGACAGCGCCAGGTGGCAGCCGCCGAGGGGTTCGAGTCCGTGGCCGTCGCGCCCCTGGCGGCGGACGGGACGCCGCTGGGTGCGCTCGTGCTGTACCACGACCGGCCGCGGCCGTACGACGACCGGGAGCTCGACACGCTGCGCACGCTGGGCGCCAAGGCGGGCGTCGCGATCCGGAACGCCCGCGACTACGCGCGGATGGCGACGTGGGCGGCACAGTTGCGCTCGATCCAGCAGCTCGGGGTGCGGCTGAGCCGGCTCGGGACCATCCGGGAGGTGGGCGCGGCGATCGCCACCGAGCTGCAGGAGCTGATCGACTACCACAACGTCCGCGTCTACCGCCTGGTGAACCAGACGGAGCTGGTGCCCGTCTCGATGCGCGGCCGCGTCGGCCAGTACGTGGACGAGACGCCGGAGCAGCTCGGCACCACGCTGGGGCACGGGTTGACCGGCTGGGTGGCGGAGCATCGGCAGGCACTGCTGGTGCACGACGCGGCACACGACCCCCGATCCGACACGATCCCGGGGACCGAGCCCGGCCTCGAGGAATCGATGCTGCTCGCGCCGATGATCTACGAGGACGAAGTGCTCGGCGTGCTCGTCCTCTCCAAGCTCGGCCTGCGCCAGTTCACCGAGGATGACCTCCGGCTGCTCGACATCTACGCCAGCCTGGCGGCCCAGGCGATGGCCAACGTGGACTCGACCGACCGGCTCCGCCAGCAGTACGCGCAGATGGCGCGGTGGGCGGCCCAGCTGCGCTCGATCCAGCAGCTGGGGGTCCGGCTCAGCCGCCTGAGCAGCGTGCACGAGATCGGGGTCGCCATCGCCACCGAGCTCCGCCAGCTGATCGACTACCACAACGTGCGGGTCTACCGGCTGCTGCCCGGTGGCGACCTGGTCGCCGTGGCGATGCGGGGCCAGGTCGGCGAGTACGTGGACGAGACGCCCGAGCAGCTGCGGGTCCACCTGGGCGAAGGCATCACCGGCTGGGTCGCCGAGCACCGGCAGGCCCAGCTGGTCGACGACGCGGCGGCAGACCCGCGGGTCGTGATCATCCCCGGCACGGAGGCCGACCTGGACGAGTCGATGCTGCTCGCCCCCATGGTCTACGAGGACGAGGTGCTGGGCGTGCTGGTGCTCTCGAAGCTGGGCCTCCGGCAGTTCAGCCAGGACGACCTCCGGCTGCTCGAGATCTACGCGAGCTTCGCGGCGCACGCCATGGCGAGCGCGGATGCGGCCGAGCGGCTGCGCGCCCAGTCGGCGGCGCTCGCGCGCCAGCTGCGGAGCCAGCAGGTCCTCCTGCAGATCACCGAGTCGATCCTGACCACCCTCGACGCGAGGCGGGTGCTGGACCAGATCGCCGAGGGCCTGGCCGCG
>JAJYEB010000067.1:4218-8370 GCA_021790375.1 Chloroflexota bacterium
CTCCGGACGATCGTCGCGATCGGGGTCGACGCCGGGTCGCCGTCCCGGAGCTGGCTGCCCGGGGAGGAGGGGCTCTCGACCTGGGTGGTACGACGCAACGAGCCGCTGCTCGTGCGCGACGGGCGGAACGACCCGATGGTCCGGAACGTGCCGGGGCTCGAACCGCTCGACGGCAGCGTCATCGCGGTGCCGCTCCGTGGCAGGTCCGGCCCGACCGGTGTCCTCACGCTCGAACGCCTAGGCGCCGCGGACCGGTTCACGGACGAGGAGTTCGAGCTGGTGAAGCTGTTCGGCGCCCAGGTCTCCATCGCGCTGCAGAACGCCGAAGAGCACCGCGCGGTCGAGATCCGCGCCGAGACGGACGGTCTCACGGGGCTTCGGAACAAGGCCACGTTCGACCGCCAGCTGGCGCAGGCGGTCGCCCACGGCGATCACTTCAGCGTCGTGATGGTCGACCTCGACGACTTCAAGGCGGTGAACGACGCGCAGGGGCACCAGGCCGGGGACGTGGTGCTGCGGCACATCGCGGCGGCGCTCCGGAACAGCGTGCGGGACACCGACGTGGTCTTCCGCTACGGCGGAGACGAGTTCACCCTGCTCCTGCCCGGCACGGACGCGGCGGGCGCACGGGCGGTGGCGGACAAGGTCAGCCGGACGGTCGGTGCCGTGGAGGCCGTGCCCGGGGCGCGACCCGTGACCTGCTCGATCGGCATCGCATCCTACCCGGCCGATGGCGCGGACCAGGACGCGGTGCTGCTCGCCGCCGACCGGGCGTGCTATGCGTCCAAGCGCAGCGGGCGCGGGCGGATCTCGACGGCCCGGGAGGGGCTCGAACTGGTGGCCGAGTTCCGGCTGACCACCCCCACCCCGGTCGACCAGCCGGTGGTCGTGGGTCCCTGACGCCGGCTGGAATCGCGACAGGTTCACCGGTCCCAGACCGAGCGTGGTGTAGTCCGCGTGGGTACCATCGGCATCGTGCAGCAGCCGCCCCGACCCCGCATCGTCGTCACGCTCGGCGATCCGCGCCGCTCCCGCCACGAGCACCTGGCGCGACGCAAGAACGACCTGTACCTCGACGCGGTGCGGCGCGGCGGCGGCGACCCGGTCCCCCTCGACGAGACGTGCGGCATCGACGAGCGGACCGCGGCGCTCGCGGCGATGGACGGACTGCTGCTGAGCGGCGGCACCGACCTGGATCCCGCGCTGTACGGCTCGGCGCCCGAGCGGTCCCTGGGGATCCAGCGGCGTCGGGATGCGCTCGAGCTGGCGGCATGGGAGACGGCCGGGGGGCGCGGCCTGCCGGTGCTCGGCATCTGCCGGGGACTCCAGGCCGTGAACGTGTTCATGGGCGGTCGGCTCGTCCAGCACCTCGACGGGCACGAGGGCCCGAGCTACCTGGAGGGGCCACCCGCAGTCCACCCGCTCCGGATCGTGCCCGGCTCGCGCCTTGAGCGAATCCTCGCCGCCGGTGGAGCCGGGAGCCCGCGGGGCGGGCGCGGCGACGGCGGCTTCGACTGGACCGTCAACACCTACCACCACCAGGGCGTGCGCCCGGTGGACCTGGCGCCCGGCCTCGCTCCGGCCGGGTATGCGCCGTACGGCGCGGGCGAGCTGGTCGAGGCGCTCGAGGCCGTGAACGGCCAGTGGGTGATCGGCGTGCAGTTCCACCCGGAGCGCAGGGAATCGACGCCGCCCGAGTTCGAGCGCCTGTTCGCGGCGTTCGTGGAGGCCGCGGGCCGCACCCACTGACCCGGGGGCTCCGTTACAGCCGGCCCGCCTCGACGATCCGCTGCAGGAACTGCTGGGTCCGCGGCTCCCGTGGGTGGCTGAAGATCTCGGCGGGCGACGAGTGCAGCTATCCGCGCGGCACCCTGCGGATCGTGAGCCGGTCCCCGGAACGCAGCCCCATCCGCGTCCCCGCGTCCCCCTGGTCGACCGCCAGGCACAGGCGGCCGTAGGAGTCCTCGTACAGCAACGGCTCCCCCGGCGGGACGGCCCCGAAGGTCAGCTGCCACGTCACCGTCGAGGGCCGCGCATCGCGCACCGTGAGGCTGACGTCGTCGCGGGAGGGCCCGCGCGGAGACGGCATGATCCACAGGGGATTGCCCGGGGCCAGCGGGCCGAGTGCGGTCTCCAGGTCCTGCCGTTCGCCCGCGAGCTTGACGTTGCCGAACGTGTCGACGTAGATCACCGCGGTTGCCAGCGCGCCGGGCAGCACCTCCGGCGCCGGCAGGTCGAGGCGAACCAGGTCCGCCGGGTCGAGCGGCCGGCCGAACGCCTCGAGCGGGACGCCCAGCGCCAGGTGAGCGCCGGCCGGGGCGAAGACGTCGCGGCCGTGGAACGACGAGCTGACCACCGGGAGCCGGTACTCGGCGTTCTCGAGGGCGTGTGCGGCCACGATGCCCCCCAGCCGTTCCGCGGCGGGCAGGAGCAGCCCGTTGTCCGGTCCCACCAGGACGTCGCCGCGAGCGACGCGCGCGGCGACGGGCAGGCGCGCGGTGCCGACGCCCGGGTCGACGACCGCGACGTGCACCCCCACGGGCAGGTACGGCAGCGCGGCCCACAGCAGCAGCGCGCCGTCGAGCACCGCGTACTTCGCGACCTCGTGGCTCACGTCGAGGAGCCGGACGTCCGGCGCGATGCCGAGGATCACGCCGCGGCAGATTGCCGGCGAGGGGTCGCGCTCCCCGAAATCCGTGGTGAGGCTGACGAGCGGCGCCGTCTCGCGGCCTCCACCGGCGCCGCGCGTGCCGGCAGGGAGTGCCCGCTCGGCGGCGGGCGTCAGGATCGGGCGGGTGAAGGTCTCGCGCATCGGCCGGATGGTAGCTGACCGTACACTGGCGCCGTGCGCGTGCGCGCCATTCACCTCCGCCTGCTCTCGGGCACCGCGGCCCTCCTCTGGGGGGCCGCGGTCGTCGCCGTGGCCGTGGGCTACCGTCCCGGGGGGCCGGTGGCCCCGCTGCTGGCCGCGACCCCCGTCGTCGGCCTGGGCGCATCGCTGGCCGCGCTCGCGTGGCCCCCGCTCGTCCGGGGGCGGCGGGAGTCCGCCGTGGTCGCGTGGGCCGGCATCCTGGAGCTGCTGCTCCTCGCGCCGTCGGTGGGCGGCCTGGTCGCCGCCCTGCGCCAGGCGTCTGCGACGCCCTTCCTCCCGTCCCTCGAGGACGCGTACGGCTGGTTCCTCGCGCTGGGAGCCGCGTCGCTGCTGGCCGGGCTGGGCGTCTCCCGGCGGGTGCTGGGCGGCACCTCGATCCGGCGCGCACGCGCCGCGCTCGCGGGACTGATCGCGGTGGCGATGCTGGCCGTGGGGTCCGGCGTGTCCGGGGTGGCCGCTCTCGGAACCGAGCTCGCGCTCACCTCGACGGCGGGCCCGGCAGGTCCGTTCGCGTCGGCAGCGCCGCCGCTTCCGCCGGCCTGCTCGACGCTGCCGGGTGTCCCGGGGAACGCGAGCGTGTCCGTGCAGGCCGCGGCCTGGAGCGGCAACCAGAAGGTGGGAACCGTTACGCTTGCGGGCACCCGCGCGGGAGATAACGAGAGCTGGACGGCCAGCCTGACCGGGTGGCCGGTGGACTCGGGGCGGGAACCACCCTCGATCGCCTACACCAGGGTCGGGTCGTCCGCGTGGCTCCGTCCCGCCGGCGCCCCGTGGAGCGAAGTGCCGGTGGTCGAGGAGATCACGCCGTATGTGGAGGTCGGGGCGACACCCGCGCCGGTGATCCTGCAGGACCGCGAGACGCTCGACTCGGAGGTGATCCGCGTCACGCTCGCGAGCCCCGCCCGCCTCGCGGCGGAGGACATCGGGATCGAGATCGTCGACGGCGTACGGGCCCGGCACTGCCGGCTGCTGGCCGGCGGCTCCGTCGCGCTGCAGGCATTCCGGCCATTGCGCTGGCTGATCGGCCAGCCTCCCCTGTCCGACACGACCGCGATTGCCGACTGGCGGGGCAACCTTGACTGGTGGCTGCTGCCGGACGGCCGGCTGGCGATGGTCTCGGTCTCCGTGGAGGGCCTGAACCCGGGCTGGCCGGGTGGCCTGCAGGGCACCCTCCAGGCGACGCTGATCACGCACCAGCTGGCGAGCCCGCCCCCGATCGCGGCTCCCACCCCGTGAGCGACCCGGAGGCGCAACCATGACCCTTTCGCCCGAGGACCGCG
>JAJYEB010000068.1 GCA_021790375.1 Chloroflexota bacterium
CATCTGCAGTCCGCTGGTGAGCGCGACGTCGCGCCGGGCGAAGGCGCCGATGCCGACGGCGAGCAGCACGACCGAGACAACGGCGGCGAGGCCCACGCCGGCCCACTCGTACCGCCCGGCGAGCGGCACGTGGTCGTACATCCAGCCGAACCAGCTCAGGTTCGCCAGGGTGTCGAACGCCGGCACGACCGCCCGGTAGCTGGTGACCAGGTACCCGCCGAGCATCACCGCGCCAGCGATGCCGGCCGCCGCCCCGCGCCCGACGAACGACGCGAGGGCGAACGCGACCGATCCCGCCGCGAGGGCCTTCAGCCCGACGCCCAGCGCGAACGCGATCGCGGCCCCCGGGCCGATCGCGTCCCCGGGCAGCGTCGCGGCGACCGTGCCCACCAGCCAGGCGGTGAACGCGACGGCGACCATCGCCGCCGTCAGCGCCACCAGGTGGCCGGCGAGCTTCTCGAGGGCGACGCCGCGCCGCGATCCCGGCGCGGCCAGCGTGAAGTCGAGGCTGCCCTTCCGGGCCTCGCCGGCGAGCGTCGACGACAGGGCGAGGATGGACCACAACCCCGAGAGGAGCGCGAGGTACGCGCCGTAGTGCCAGGAGATGAAGCCGCCGAGCGTGTCCACGGCCACGGGATTGCCGTACAGGCCGCGCAGCACGGGCGGCAGGCTGCTCGTCAGCGCCGCCAGCTCCCGGCGCGTCTCGGGCGTGCCGTACGTGGACGACATGGCGATCCCGCCGCCGACGACCAGCACGACCAGGAGGCCGCCGACGAGGACGGCCGCCAGGCGCGAGTCGCGGACGGTCTTGCCGAAGACGCTCCCCAGGCCGTACAGGCGCCGGGTCAGCGGGACGTGCGGAGCGGGAAACGTGGCCGAACGAGTCGGCGCGCGCCGGATCTCAACGGCCATGGCTGGTCACCTCGACGGCCTCGCGGCCGTACTGCGCGAGGAAGGTCTCCTCGAGGCTCGGCTCGCGGGAGACGAAATCGACCAGGTCGTACTGCGCGGCGGCACGCACGATGGGCGTGATCGGCCCGGCGACCCGCAACCGGAGCGTGTGTTCCTCGGCCACGACGTCGCTCACGCCGGGCAGGCCGGCGAAGGCCTCGGCCGGGGTGCCGTCCGCGAACCGCAGCTCCACCTGGTGGTGGGCCAGGTCCCGCAGCGCATCCACCCGGTCCACCGCGACGAGCCGTCCCTCGCGGATGATCGCCACCCGGTCGCAGGTCCTCTCGACCTCGGACAGTATGTGCGACGAGAGGAACGCGGTGCGCCCGTCCGCCACGGTCTCGCGGAGGAGCTGGAAGAACGTCTGCTGGATCAGCGGATCCAGGCCCGCCGTGGGCTCGTCGAGGACGAGCAGCTCGGGGCGGTGCTGGAGGGCGACGATCAGCCCCACCTTCTGCTTGTTGCCCTTCGAGTACTCCCGGAAGCGGCGCGTGGGATCCAGGTCGAAGCGCGCGACCAGGTCCGCCCGGTACCGTGCGTCGACGCCGCCCCGGAGGTTCCCGAAGTACTCGAGCGTCTGGCCGCCGGTCAGCCGGTCGTAGAGGGCGAACTCGCCCGGGAGGTAGCCCAGCCGCCGGTGGATGGACGCCGGGTCGACCGATGTCTCGATGCCGAAGACCCGGGCGTGCCCGCTGCTGGGGCGAATGAGGTCGAGGAGCAGGCGGATCGTCGTGGTCTTCCCCGCGCCGTTCGGCCCGAGGAACCCGAAGACCTCGCCCTCGTGCACCGCGAGATCGAGGTCCACGATCCCTCGGTGGCGGCCGTAGTACTTGGTCAGCCGCTCCGTCTCGATGATCCGGGTCATGGCAGGCCTCCCGTCGAGGCTGCAATCCGGCGGACCGGGCCACCTCGCAGGCGGGAACGTGGGCACGCCGCCCTGGCCGGGTCTCCTGGATTGGCGTCAGTACAGGCCTGCCGGGTCGCGACCGACAGTGCCGAAGCGCCCGTTGCATGTGACGATAGTCACACGCATGCAAAGTCACAGCAACGCTGGCGACGTTCCCCGAGTTGACGGGGCGTGGGCCGATGAGTACGCTTTGTACGAAATGGACGAATACGACGTGCCGGTCCGTTCGACCGTCAGGGTCTCGGAGGCACGCGAGGAGCTCAGCGATCTCGTGAACCGCGTGGCGTATGGCCACGAGCGGATCGTGCTCGTCCGTCACGGCAAGGAGGTTGCCGCTCTCGTGCCCGCATCGGATGCCGCGCTGCTCGACGCGCTGGAGGACGAGCTCGATCTTGCGGCCGTGCGAGAGGCCCTGGCAGATCCGGCGAACGCGCGGAGCATCCCGATGCAGGAAGTCCGAACGCGCCTCGGACTGTAGCTCGTGGAGTACGCCGTCGCGTTCCTGCCGTCGGCCGTCCGCCAGCTCGAGGCGCTGCCGGGGGCCGCACGGCGGTCGGTGGTCGGGGCCATCGAGACGCTGGCCTCCGACCCGCGGCCGACGGGTGCCACGCGTCTCGAGGGCATCCCGGAGGGCGTGTACCGCATCCGCGTCGGAGACAACCGCGTGCTGTACCAGGTGAACGACGGCCGGCTGCTCGTCCTGGTCGTCCGGGTGGCGAACCGCCGCGAGGCCTGCGCGCAGCGGGCGCTCGACCGTCTGCGTGCCCAGCTCCGGCGCGAGGGGTTCTGAATGGAGGAGAGTCCCGGCGGCCGTCCGGCGCGCGGAGCCGCGACATTCCGGCCACGTTCCGTCATGATCGCAACGCATCATGGGGCGGGCGCGGAACGCCGCCCATGCCAGCGCACAGGGGGGGTCGAGCCATGGCGAGCGCACCGGTCATCCTGGTTCCCGGGTTCTGGCTCGGGGCCTGGGCATGGGACGAGGTGGCGGGCATCCTGCGCGCCGATGGGCACGAGGTCAGCGCGATCACGCTGCCGGGGCTCGAGTCGGCCGACGCGGACCGGTCGGGGGTCACCTTCGCCGACCACGTCGACGCGATCTGCGCGGCGGTCGAGGCTGCGGGCCGACCGGTGGTCCTGGCGGTCCACAGCGCGAGCGGATTCTCGGGCTACGCGGCGAGCGACCGGATCCCCGAACGGATCGCGGCCATGGTCTACGTGGACACTGCGCCCGGGAAGGGCGCCGTGGACCCGGGGTTCGAGGGCGTCGAGCGGCCGCTGAACTGGGACGAGCTCGTGTCCGACGAGAACCTCGACGGGCTGAGCGAGGCGCAGCTCGAGACGTTCCGGCGGCGCGCCGTCCCCGAGCCGGGTGCGCTTCTGCGCGAGGGGGCGGAGCTGACGAACGACGCGCGTCGCGATATCCCGAGCACGATGATCTGCACCGGGTACACGGCGGAGCAGTACCAGGCGTACGCCAGGGACCACGACTGGCCGTTTCTGGCCGGCCTCAAGGAGCTGCGCAACGTCACCTGGGTGGACCTGCCGACGAGCCACTGGCCGATGTGGTCGAGGCCCCGCGAGCTGGCCGCCATCATCGGCGACGTCGCGGCGGCACACGGAGGTGACCGGTGATCCCGGCCGGCACGTCATGGTGCGGCGCAGAGGGGACCTGAGCGCTCGCCCCGACCAGGCCGCATGAAGCGGCCCCCTGCCTTCGCCGCATCCTGCAGAACCCGGGCTGCATCCAGCGGCCGGCCGAGCCCCTGCCTTCGCCGCCGCCGCATCCTGCAGAAGTTGCACGGCCAGAACGGTAAGTCGGCTTCGGCCCGGTCCTGGCCGGCGTTACCGCCCACGAGGCGCGCGATCCCGTGCCGCGGGGCACACGGTCGCGCTCCGCCCGTGCGTGAGTGACTGCGTTCGGCGCGGTCACGGGCTCCGAACGCCATCTCGTGGCGGCCCCCACCGAACATACCGTTCCCCGGGTGCAAGTCCTGCAGGAAAGGGGCCGATGGTAGGGGCAGCAACGACCTTACCGTTCCCCGGGTGCAATTCCTGCAGGGAAGGGGCCGCGGGCTGAGAAGGCGCCGCTGAGGCAGAAGGGATGCGCCGGCGCCGCGGAACGGGAGTCAGGCGCCGAAGGGCGCCGCGGCGGCACCCCCCGTCCGTTCCAGGCCCACGTCCCCCTTCCGCAGCGCATAGACGCGGCCCTGCTTGAGCGCCAGATCCTCGAGCTCGGTCGTGGTGCGGACCTCGTACGAGGCCAGCTCCACCAGTTCGTCGGTGGGCAGGTAGCGGCGGCCCGGGTCGCCCACCAGGACGTCGATCCCCCGGTCCCGGGCCCGTCGCAGCCACGGCAGCACGCGTCGGGCCAGCCCGCCTTCGTACCAGCAGTCGCCGGCCAGGATGACGTCGGCGTCGGGCGGCTCCTCGTCCAGGACGTCGCGGCGCACGACCGTCACCCGGTAGCCGTTGGTGCCCGCGTTGATCTTGATCGCCGCGGCGGCGAAGGGGTCGATGTCGGCGCCGGTCGCCTCGGCCGCACCGGCCCGCATGGCCGCGATCGCGCACAGCCCGGAGCCGGACGCCAGGTCGAACACCCGACGGCCGGCCACGACCTCGGGGCGCTCGCGCAGGTACCGTCCGATGGCGAGGCCGCCCGCCCATGCGAACGCCCAGTAGGGGAGCGGCGCGTCCGGATCGCCGGTCTCGACCTGGAGGGCATGCCACAACGGCAGCACCTCGTCGGCCAGGTAGAGCCGGATCTCCCCGAGCCCGGGCACGGGACCAGGGTGCGTGTGGTGCAGGACGAACGCGCGCGGAGAGACGGCCACCCCCGTACTGTATGGGTCCGGGCTTCGTGTGGGTCCCGGACGTCGCATCGGTCCGGACGTATGCCCTGTTCGTCCGCCGGAACGTGCTGCCCTCCGCCGGGCCCGACGTCTACCCTGCCCGTCCGCCGGGCCGGGACGTGCCGCGCCCTGACCGCCTGGCCGGAACGTGCCGCGCCATGACCGCCTGGCCAGGACGTGCCGCGCCCCGACCGTCTGGCCGGAATGTGCCCCCCTGCCCGCCGGGCGAAAAATCACGTTCGACATGGATCGGGGGACGTGGTACCGTGCGGACCGGCGTCGACCAAGGCGCCACAGATTACCCGGCCGCGTCGATCACTCCCTCTCCTCGGTTCTCGGCGAGAAGGTCCGCCGAGGCCGCCGGAGAAGGAGTGTTTCTTTGTACGCACAGTCCGACAGGACCCTGAGCTGCGCCGACTGCCACCAGGAGTTCGTGTTCACCGCGAGTGAGCAGCAGTTCTACGCAGATCGGCAGTTCAGCGAACCGCGACGGTGCCCGTCGTGCCGGGCGAGCCGGAAGGCAGCGCGCGGCAACGGTGGGTCCTCCGGCGGTGGCTACTCGAGCGGCGGCGGTGGTGGCTACGATCGCGGCCCGCGCGAGATGTTCACCGCCACGTGCTCGAGCTGCGGCCGCGAGGCGCAGGTCCCGTTCCGCCCGACCTCGGGCAAGCCGGTCTACTGCAGCGACTGCTTCACCTCGCAGCGGCGCTCGTACTAGCCAACCGCGCTCAACCGAGAGGAGCCCGACGGTTTCGCCGGGCTCCTTTTCGATTCCGTCGACCGGCCGGGCCCGGTCTCCAGGGGATCCGCAATCCTGACCGGGGCTGGCAGGATCGCGTGGCATGATCCGCCGATGATCGACGCCATTCCACCGGAGGCACTGCTCGCCGCGTATCCGCAGCCGATGCGCGAGATCGCCGAGACGTTCCGCGGCATCGTGCGTCGCGCGCTGCCGGACGCGATCGAGCGCGTGCGCCCGGGCTGGCGGGTCCTGGGCTACGACGTGCCGGCTGGAAGCACGGCCCCGGTGGGCCGCACACCGCCGGCCGGCCGTGCGTCCGTGCGGCGCCGCGCCGCGTACTTCTGCTGGATCATGCCGGAGCCCGTGCACGTCCACCTTGGCTTCGTGTACGGGATCCTGATGGACGATCCGGACCGGCTGCTGGAGGGGCGGATTCCCAGGGCGCGCTGGGTCACGAGAATCCCGGGTGAGGACATCGACGAGGAGCGGCTGGCCTGGCTGGTGCGCGAGGCGGCGCGGGTGGCCCTGCTGTCTCCCGCGGAACGGCTGGCGGCCGCGTTCGACCGGGAGCTGCGGGGCCGGCCGGGAGACTGACGCAGGCTCGGATCGGCGACGGCACGGCTCGGGGTGTCGGCGGGCCGGGCCCGTCCCGTGCGGATCCTACGGTCGCGACAGCTCCTCGATCGCACGGGCCAGGAACACTCGCACCGCCCGCCGCTCTGCCGGATCGAGCCCCGCCAACGCGCGTCCGATGGCCTCCGATCGCCATCGGTAGGCTCCCTCGGCGACATCGTGCGCGGCGGCTGCCAGGCGGACGTGGACCACGCGCCGGTCGTGCGAGTCCGTGATGCGCTCCGCGAACCCGGCCGAGACCAGCTCGTCGACCACCCGGGTCGCCCACCCCGCGGACATCCCCAGCGCCGACGCGAGATCACCCATGGTCAGCTGGCCGCGCTGGTACAGCTCGATCGACGCCCGGATCGCCGGGCGCGACACCCGCGGGCCATCCAAACCATGACCACGCTCCGAACCGGGAACGAGATGCACCGATCCGGCGGCCGCATGTCCCGCGTGGATGAGCTCCAGCACGAGGCGGCTGGTCTCGAGGTCCTCGTCCGCAGGCGAGGGCGGCGCGGTGGAATCGGACGCCCGCGCCGTGGAATCGGACGCCGGCGCGGTGGGACCGGGATCGCGCGCAGAACTCACGGCGCCATAGTATCGTGACGAAACAGTTTCTTCCATGAAGGAGTAGTGGTGACGGACGGAGCAGGCGAACTGTCGGGGCCGCAGGACGGCGCTTCCGGCGTCTCCATGCACGTGTCGGGCCCGGGCCGCTGGCTCGGCCTCGCGATGCTGAGCCTGGGCGTGGCAATGATCATCGTCGACGCGACGATCGTGAACGTCGCGGTCCCGTCGATCATTCGCGAGCTCAGGCTCGACTCGACCACGGCGGAGTGGATCAACACGATCTACGCGCTGGTATTCGCGGCCCTGCTGATCACGCTGGGCCGCATCGGCGACGTCTGGGGGCGACGGCGGCTCTACCTGGTGGGCCTGGTGCTGTTCATCGGCGCGTCCGTGCTGGCAGGCGCGGCGCCCAGCGGAGAGCTGCTGATCGGCGCTCGCGTGCTCCAGGGCGTTGGCGGGGCGATGATCCTGCCCGCCACGCAGTCGATCCTGAACACCAACTTCCGGGGGCGGGACCGGGCGATCGCGTTCGGGATCTGGGGCGCCGTGATCGGGGGCGTGGCGGCGGTCGGACCGCTGCTCGGCGGCTGGCTGACCACGAACCTGAGCTGGCGCTGGGCGTTCTTCATCAACGTGCCGGTGGGCCTGGTCGCGATCGCCGGGACGCTGGCGTACATCGGCGAGTCGAGGGACGAGGGGGCGACGCCGGGATTCGACCTGCCCGGCTTCGTGCTGGTGACGCTCGGGCTGGGCGGCGTCGTGTTCGGGTTGATCGAGGGGCGCAACTACGGGTGGTGGTCGCCCAACCACGTCTTCGCCGTCGGCGGGTGGACCTGGCCGCTGGCGACGCTCTCGGTGATCCCCGTCGCGATCGGGCTCGGGCTGCTCGGCCTGGCGCTCTTCGTCGCCGTCGAGACGATCCGCAAGCGCCGCGGCGACTTCATCCTGTTCGACTTCAGCCTGTGGCGCTACCACGGGTTCCGGTACGGGAACCTCGCGGGCACGATCGTCGCGCTCGGCGAGTTCGGGCTGCTCTTCGCGCTGCCGCTGTTCCTGCAGGCGGTGCTGGGGTACTCGGCGTTCGACACGGGACTCGTCTTCATGGCACTGGCGATCGGCGCGTTCTTCGCTGCGCCGCTGGCCGCCACGCTGGCCCACCGGTTCGGCAACCGGTGGGTGGTCACGGCGGGCATGAGCCTGGAGGCGGTGGGGATCGTGGCCACGTCACTCCTGCTCTCCTCGAGCGTCTCCGGGTTCCTCCTGGCGCCACCGCTCTTCGTCTACGGGCTGGGCGTGGGGTTCGCCACGGCCCAGCTGACCAGCCTGGTGCTCTCGGACGTCCCGCCGGAACGCTCGGGAATCGCGTCCGGTGCCAACTCCACCCTCCGCCAGGTGGGGTCGGCGCTGGGCATCGCGATCCTGGGGACCGTCCTCTTCTCGACGCTGGTGGGCGGGACACGGACCAACCTGGACAGGGCGCTCCCGGCGGTTCCGGCGGTCTGCCGGGAGACGGTCGCGTCGCTGGTGGACGCGTCGGCCGGCCAGATCCTGCCCGCCCTCCGGAACCCGGCCCAGTCGAGCGCAGACCAGGCCGCGTTCGCGGGGTCGCTCACGCCCTCCGAGGCGGCCTGCTTCCGCGATCCGGCGTTCCTGTCGTCG
>JAJYEB010000069.1 GCA_021790375.1 Chloroflexota bacterium
GGCGGCACCCCGCGTCACGACCTCGAACGAGGTCATCTGCGTCGGGATGGGCGCGGCGGCGAACAGGACGGGAATGTCGAAGGCCAGCAGGACCTCGGCCGCCGCCTGCGCGAAGTACTCGCTGGCGAAGCGCCGGTCGTAGCCGACCATGACGCCCTTTGCGGCACTCCCCTGCTGCAGCACGTAGCGCGCCACGCCCTCCGCGCAGCGCCGCACGTTCTCGTACGTGTACTCGTCCGCGACGCGCGCCCGCCAGCCGTCGGTCCCGAAGACGATGGGTGGGCGCGGCGTCTCCCGGATGGGCGGTCGCGCCGCCTGCTGGTGGCTCACAGGTGCTTTGTCTCCCCCGCCTCCCTGAGGCGCTCCACGATCGCCCTGACGTCCTGCGCGCGGTCGGCGGCGCATACGAGGACGGCGTCCGGCGTGTCGATCACGATGGTATCCGACAGCCCGATGGTGGCGACCAGGCGGCCGCCCGACGCGCGGACCAGGATGTCGTGCGAACCGACGTCGATCGCCGTGCCCGCCTGCGCATCGTCCGCGGCCGCGGCGCGCTGCAGGTCGGCGACCGCGCGCCAGCTCCCGACGTCGCTCCACCCTGCGTCGAGCGTGCCCATCAGGACCAGCCCGGCGCCGGCCGCGGGCTCCATCACGGCGTAGTCGATCGACACGGCCCGCACCGCGGCGTACCGGCGGGCGGCCTCCTGGCCGTCGAGCCACCCTCCCTCGTCCCGGGCGCCGGGCGCGGAGAGCGCCAGCCGCACCGCCTCGAGCACGTCGGGCGCGAACCGTTCGAGCGCGCCCAGGATCGCCCGGCGCCGCCAGGCGAACATGCCGGCGTTCCACGCGATCCCCGGCATCGCCAGCAGCTCTGCCGCGCGGACCGCGTCGGGCTTCTCGACGAACGCCTCGAGCACGTGCGCGGGCACGGGAGCGGCCGGGTTCGGGGCGGCAGCCGCGGCAGCGGCAGGGACCGGGGCGGAGCCGGCCACCCGCCCGGCGGTGCCGGCCGCTCCGGGGACATCGAGGCGCGGTACGAGGTACCCGTAGCCGGTCTCCGGCCGGTCCGGACGGACGCCGAGTGTCACGAGGGGCGTCTCGATCCCGAGCGCTCCCTCCGCCAGCCCGCCCTCCCCGGCCACCGCGCCCAGCGCCTCGCGGAACGCCTCGTCGTCGGCGATCCACGCGTCGGCCGGCAGCACGACCAGGACTTCGCCGAGCGGCCGGTCCACGGCCAGCGCGGCCAGCGCGATCGCGGGCGCGGTGTTGCGGCCGCCCGGCTCGGCGATGACGTGATCCGGGGGCAGCTCGGGCGCCTGTGCCAGCACGTGCGGCACGTGGCGCCGTTCGACCACGACGTAGATCCGCTCCGGCCCGACGAGCTCCCGGACCCGTGCCACCGTCCGCTGGAAGAGCGTCTCCGGTCCCACGAGCGGCAGGAAGGGCTTCGGCCGGTCCTGCCTGGAGAGCGGCCAGAGCCGGGTGCCCCCTCCGCCGGCCAGGATCACGACGTACACCTCACCCCTCCTTTCAGCGTGCCGCGATCCGGTCGCGCATCAACCCCGGTCGTCCGGCGGCGCCGCTCAGGTCTCGGGGACCGGGTCGGGGTCGGGGTCGGGCAGGCCCGCGTCGTGCGCCAGCGCGGCCGCCCGGTCGGTGTGCTCCCACGGGAGGTCGAGGTCCGGGCGGCCGAAGTGGCCGTAGGCAGCCGTCTGCCGGTAGATGGGCCGTCGCAGGTCCAGGGCCTGGATGATCGCCCCCGGCCGCAGGTCGAAGTGGGCGCCGATGAGCTCGAGGATGCGCTCGTCGGGGATCCGGCCGGTGCCGTAGGTCTCGATCGCCATCGAGACCGGGTGCGCGACGCCGATCGCGTAGCTGAGCGCCAGCTCGAAGCGATCCGCGATGCCCGCGGCGACCACGTTCTTGGCCACCCACCGCGCGGCGTACGAGGCGGAGCGGTCCACTTTCGAAGGATCCTTGCCGCTGAACGCGCCGCCGCCGTGGCGCGCCATGCCGCCGTAGGTGTCGACGATGATCTTCCGGCCGGTCAGGCCCGCGTCCCCCATCGGCCCGCCGATGACGAACCGGCCGGTCGGGTTCACGTGGACGACCGGGTCGCGCCTGCGCAGCTCCTTGGGGATGATCTCGCAGACGATGCACTCCATGACGTCGTCGCGGAGGCGCTCCGTGGCGACCTCCTCGTCGTGCTGCGCCGCGACCACCACGGTCCGCACGGCCTTCGGCACGCCGCGGTCGTACTCCACCGTGACCTGCGTCTTGCCGTCCGGGCGCAGGTAGGGCAGCGTGCCGTCCTTGCGGACCTCCGCGAGGCGCCGGGCAAGCCGGTGCGCGAGCGCGATGGGGAGCGGCATCAGCTCCGGGGTCTCCCGGCAGGCGAAGCCGAACATCATGCCCTGGTCGCCGGCCCCCTGGTCGTGAATCTCGCCACCGCCGCCGCGCGTCTCGAGCGCGTCATCCACGCCGCGCTTGATGTCGGGCGACTGCTCGTGCACCGAGACCATCGTCCCGCAGGTCCGGTAGTCGAAGCCGTACCGGGCATCCGTGTAGCCGATCTGCCGGATGGTGTCGCGGACGACGTTCTGGAACTCCACGTAGGTGGTGGTCGTGATCTCGCCCAGCACGAACACGACCCCGTTGGTGGTCGCGGTCTCGCAGGCGACGCGCGCCTCCGGGTCGTCGTGGAGGATCGCGTCCAGGATCGCGTCGCTGACCTGGTCGCAGAGCTTGTCGGGGTGGCCCTCGGTCACCGATTCGGAGGTGAAGAGGTACCCGGAGTCCTGGAGGATGCTGACGCCTGCCATGTCCCGCGCCCCGCCTACGTGCCGCTCTTCCACGACGAGAGGTACGCCCGTTGCTCGGGCGTCAGCTCGTCGATCCCGACGCCCAGCGCGTCCAGCTTCAGGCGGGCGACCTCGCGGTCGATCGCGTCCGGCACGGCATAGACCTGTCGGCCCAGCTCGCCGTGGTGCGTCACCACGTACTCCACCCCCAGCGCCTGGTTCGCGAAGCTCATGTCCATGACCGCCGCGGGGTGACCCTCGGCCGCTCCGAGGTTCACCAGGCGGCCCTCCACCACCAGCCGGAGCCGCCGGTCGCCCAGGTCGTACTCGTCGACGTCGTGGCGCACCTCCCGGACACGCCCGTCGGCCAGCCGCCGGAGGGCCGGGAGCTGGATCTCCGCGTCGAAATGCCCCGCGTTCGCCAGGATCGCGCCGTCGCGCATGACGCGGAAGTGCTCCTCGCGGATCACGTTGAGATCGCCGGTGGCGGTGATGAAGACCTCGCCCCACGGCGCCGCCTCCGCCATGGACATCACCAGGAAGCCGTCCATCAGCGCCTCGATGGCCGGGATCGGGTCGACCTCGGTGACCGCGACCTGGGCGCCCATCCCGCGGAACCGCGAGGCGATCCCCCGCCCCACCCAGCCGTACCCGGCCACCACCACGTGGCGGCCGGCGAGCAGGATGTTCGTGGCGCGCAGGATGCCGTCCACGGCCGACTGGCCGGTCCCGTACCGGTTGTCGAACAGGTGCTTCGTGCGGGCCTCGTTGACCGCCACCACCGGGTAGCCCAGCGCGCCATCGGCGGCCATCGCACGGAGGCGGATGACCCCGGTGGTGGTCTCCTCCGTGCCGGCGACGACCTCGCCGACCTGGGCAGGGCGCTCAGTGTGGAGCAGCGTCACGAGGTCGCAGCCGTCGTCCATGGTGATCGCCGGATGCGTGTCCGCCACCGCGTTGAGGTGCGCATAGTACCCGTCCCGGTCCGCGCCGTGGCGGGCGAACGTCGAGATCCCGTAGTCGGCCACGAGTGCCGCCGCCACGTCGTCCTTGGTGGAGAGAGGGTTCGAGGCCGCGAGCGCCACCTGCGCGCCGCCGGCCGCGAGGGTGCGCATCAGGTTGGCCGTCTCGGTCGTGACGTGCAGGCACGCCGCGATGCGGATCCCCGCGAGGGGCCGCTCGCGCTCGAAGCGCTCGCGGATCAGCCGCAGGACGGGCATCTCGCGTTCGGCCCACTCGATCCGGCGGCGGCCCTCGGCCGCGAGCGCCAGGTCCGCGACATCGTGCGCGGGCAGCTGCGTGACAGGCATCGGTATCTCGGGCTCCTTCGGGCGTGGGAGCGCTCAGGGCTCCTTGCGGGCGGGGAACAGCCGGCGTATTGGCGCCATCATGCCATCCAGCGACGAGCCGCGCCGGTGGACGAGGCGCTCGGCGAACCGGCAGTGCTCGCGGTAGCCCAGCGCCTGGTACGCGGCGACCGCGGGGGCGTTGTCCGCGCGGACGTTCAGCACCACCTCGTCACAGCTGCGGAGCAGCTCCTGGGTGACGGCGCTGGTGGTGATCCTGGCGAACCCGCGGCCCCGGAAGTCGCGATGGGTGAGGACGTTCCCCACGACCGCCAGCCGGGCCTCGCGGCTGATCACGTGCGTGCCGGCGGCGGCGACCAGGTGGCCGCGCACACGGACCCCGTAGTAGACGCCTTCGGCGATCGCGGCGGACGGGAGCCACGAGGTGAACCCGAGGTCGTACAGGTGGTTGAGGTCGGCGATCTCGCCCGGCACGAGCCGCGCGGCCAGGCCGGGGTGGGGCCGGAAGGTGACCCGGTCGACGGCCATCCGGATCATCTCCGGGCCGGGGTCCACGCGGTAGACGCGCTCCACAGCCGGGAGCGCCTCGTGACGCATGGCGAGGTAGGCGACGCGCGGGCGGACCAGGTCACGAAGGACGACCTCGATGCCGTCGGGTTCCCCCATCGCGAAGAGTGGCTGCGGCGCGAGGCCCGCGTACTCGAGCACCAGCGCGCGCGGGGTGAGGCCGTCGTACGCCACGCCCCAGCGCGTCCTCGAGAACTCCTGGTCGTCCAGGTCGCACAACGCGTAGGCCGCGAAGAGGCGATCCTGCTCCAGGAACGAGCGCAGGAGCGCGCGGTCGGTCGTGAAGCGCACCGCCAGGCCGCCGGTGCGAACCCGCGACCGGGCAAACGACACCATCAGTGCCCCTCCGGCGCGTCCGCGTCGGCGGGACCCGGGCCGACCGGATCCGGGCCGACCCCGCTGGCATCCGGGCCGGCGTCCATGGCCTCCGGGCCGGCGTTGGTGGCCTCCGGACCCACCGGATCCGGGCCGACCCCGCTGGCATCCGGGCCGGCGTCGGTGGAACCCTCCCCGCCCCAGCCGTCCTCGTCCTCGGCCGTGGCACCGGGCACCGGGGCGGTCTCGCCGGGCGCGGCCGGAGGTTCGGGCGCCGGGGCCGGTCCGCCGGCCGGGGACGACGCTTCCCCGCGCACGTCGCCCGCCACCGGCGGCTGCCGGCGCGCCAGCGCGTGCGCCAGCGTCTCCTCGAACGGCGGCTCGATCACGCCCACCTCGGTGACGAACCCGCGGACCAGCGCGGCAGGAGTGACGTCGAGGACCGGGTTGTGCACCTGGCTCTGAGCCGGTGGCACCCGGCGGCCGTTCACCTCGGCCAGCTCCACGTCGGGGCCCTCCTCGGTCATGAAGCCCCAGCCGTCGCCGACGCGCAGGTCGATCGTCGAGGTCGGGGCGCAGACGTACAGGGGGACGCCGTGCCGTGCGGCCACCGCCGCGATCGGATAGGTCCCGACAGCGGCCGACACGTCGCCGTTGCGGGCGATCCGCTCCGCGCCGACCAGGACCGCGTCCAAGCTGCCCCGGGCGATGAGGCCGGCGGCCGCCACGTCCGCGATCACCGTGTGGCCGATGTCCAGCCGGCCAAGCTCGAACGCCGTGATGCGGGCGCCCTGGAACGCCGGGCGTCCCTCGGACACCCACACGTGGACCCGGCGCTGCTGAACCTGGACCTCCAGAACGACGGCGACCGCTGTGCCGAGCGCCCCACCGGCCAGCGCGCCGACCGGCCCGTGCACCAGCACCTCGAGGTGGCGCTCGAACGGCGTCGGCAGGACGGACGCGCCGGCCCGTCCCAGGGCGGCCAGGTCGAGCATGGTCTCGTCCGCGATCGCCTCGGCCTCCGACCGCAGCACGTTGGCAACCAGGTCGCCTGCCGCGTGCTCCCCCACCGCCTGCCAGGCGGCGAGCATGCGGTCGAGCGCGGCCTCCATCGCGCGCGACGTGGGCCGCGAGGAGCGCAGTGCGTTGATCGTGCCATGCAGGGTTGCCGCGCGAATGAACTCGCTCGCGCCGCGGGTGCGCTCGGCCGCGACCAGAAGGCCGTACGCGGCGACCTGCCCGAGCACCGGCCCGCCGCGTACCAGCCGGTCGCGGATGCACGCCGCGACCTCCGCGCCGGTATGGCACGTGACCTCGACCAGCTCGTCGGGGAGCCGGCGCTGGTCCACGATCGTCAGCTGGCCGTCCAGGTACCGGTAGGGGCTGCGGAACTGGACTGCGGGAGGCGGGGGCGCGGGATCGTCCACGCCGAGCAGCTGAGCCAGCGGGTCCGCGGGCGCGCCGCTGCCGCCGCCGAGGAGCTGGCTGGTGGCCGCCAGCGAGCTGCGCTGGAGGGCGGTGGCGGCCCCTACGAGCTGGGCCGCGGTCTGGATCGCCTCGCGGCTGAACGAACGGAAGAAGCTGCGCCGCCCGAGATCGACGGGCTGAGACGCCTGCGCGGGCGTGGAAGCCGCTTGCCCGGGCGTGGGAGCCGCTTGCCCGGGCGCCGGTTGCGCCGGGGCAGGTGCCGGCTGTGGCGAATTCGGTGCCGGCTGGCCGGCAGGCGGGTCGGGCTGGCCGGCAGGCGGGCCGGGTGGCGCGGAGGGCGAGCCCTCCGGTCGATCGGGCTCGCGGTCGGCCGGGGCGTCGCCCGGCGTCCGATCGCTCACCGCCGGCGCCTCGCCGTCAGTACTCGATGATGCTGTGGACGTCGTACCCGCGCAGGCGCTCGCGGCCCTTGAGGAACCGCAGCTCGACCAGGAACGCGAGCGACACGACCTCCCCGCCCAGCCGGCGGACCAGGTCGATCGTCCCGCTCACGGTCCCGCCCGTGGCGAGCAGGTCGTCCACGATCAGCACGCGTTGCCCGGGAGCGATGGCGTCCCGGTGGACCTCGAGCGTGTTGGTGCCGTACTCCAGCGCGTACTCCACGCTGACGGTCTCGGCGGGCAGCTTGCCGAGCTTGCGGACCGGCACGAAGCCCACGCCGAGGGTATAGGCCATCGGCGCGCTGAAGATGAAGCCGCGCGACTCCATCCCGACCACCACGTCGATGCGCTGATCGCGGTACGGCGCCACCAGCAGGTCGATCGCGTCCTTGAAGGCGGTCCGGTCCTTGAGCAGGGTGGTGATGTCGTAGAAGAGGATGCCGGGCTTCGGGAAGTCGGGGACCTCGCGGATCTTGGCACGCAGGTCATCGGCGGTCACGGATCCTTGCTCCCTCACCTCGCGGGTCGTCATGACCGGGCAAGTCTACCCCCCAGCAGCGCCGAGAACCGCGCACGCACTGCCGGGGCCGACGGGTCGTCGAGTGCGGCCAGTGCGGCCGCACGGAGTTCCGCCTCTTCGGTCGCCCGGACCGCGCGCCGGACCGGGGCGAGGCTGCTCGCCGCCATGCTGAGCTTGCGGATCCCCACGCCGACCAGGGCCAGCGCCGCGACCGGGTCGCCGGCCATCTCCCCGCACACCGACAGCTCGATCCCGGCGCGCCCGGCCCGCTCCACCGCCTCGCGCACCAGGCGCAGGAGCGCGGGATGGAGCGAGTCCTGGTATCGGCCCAGGCCCGGGTTGCCGCGGTCCACGGCGAGCGTGTACTGCAGGAGATCGTTGGTGCCGAGGCTCGCGAAGGCGAGGCTGGGGAAGTAGCTGTCGCCCACGAGGATGGCTCCCGGGATCTCGAGCATCACCCCGAGGTCGATCGGCGCAAACCGCTCGCCACGGGCCTCCAGCTCCGCCCGCGCCTGCGCGGCGAGCGACAGGAGCGTGGCCGCGTCACCCGCGTCCGCGACCATGGGCGCCATGACCTTGACCGGCCCGGCCAGGGCCGCGCGCATCGCCGCGCGCAGCTGCGCCAGGAAGATGCCGGGCCGGGTCGCGGCGAGCCGCAGTGCGCGCACGCCCAGGAACGGGTTGGCCTCGGGGGCCACCGGCAGATACGGGATCGGCTTGTCGCCCCCCACGTCGAGCAGCCGGATGGTGACCGGGTACGGGGAGAACGCCTCGGCGGCGGCGCGGTAGGCGGCGACCTGCTCGTCCTCGGACGGCTCGGTGGGACGCTCGAGGAACAGGAACTCGGTGCGGA
>JAJYEB010000070.1:0-6579 GCA_021790375.1 Chloroflexota bacterium
CGAGGGCCGGGTGGACGCGCAGACCGCCTTCGGCAAGACGGCGTTCGGGGTGGCGCGGCGGGCACGCGAGGCCGGTGTGCCGTGCGTGGTCATCGGCGGGAGCGTCGATCCGGACGGGCTCGCGACCTTCGAGACGACGGGAGCCGTGGTGCTGCCGGCCTGCGAGGACCACCGCGGCCTCGAGGCGGCCATGGCCGCCGGCTCGGCGCCGATCGAGCGCGCGGCCGGGCGCGCGGCCCGGCTCGTGTCGCTGGGCGCGACGCTCGGCGGCCGGCCGACCCGGGCGTGACGACGCCCTCCGCGGCCCCTGAGCTCGAGCGCGAGCGTCCCGGGCTCGTCTCGTTCGTGCTGGCGGCGCTCCGCGAGCTGTACGGCCTCCCAGAGTGGCAACCGCGCCGTCCGCCGACCGACGAGCTGGTCCTCACGATCCTCTCGCAGCACACCAGCGACCTCAACGCCGAGCGCGCCTTCGACGAGCTCGCCAGGCGGTACCCGGACTGGGATGCCGTGGTGCGCGCGCCGGTCGAGTCGGTCGCGTCGGCGATCGTCTCGGGCGGCCTGGCACAGCAGAAGGCGCCTCGCATCCAGGGGGTGCTGCGCCGGATCCACGAGGAACGCGGCGACTACGCGCTCGACTTCCTGGGCACGATGGAGCCGCGGGCCGCGCGCGACTGGCTGGTACGCCTCGACGGAGTGGGGCCCAAGACCGCCTCGGTGGTGCTGCTGTTCTGCTTCGGGCTGCCGCTCATGCCGGTCGACACGCACGTCCACCGGGTCACCACGCGAATCGGGCTCATCCCGGTGGGCGCGCCCGCGGACCGCGCCCACGACCTCGCGCTCGACGTCTTCCCGCGCGACCGGATGTACGAGGCGCACGTGAACCTCATCACGCACGGGCGGCGAACCTGCTCCGCCAGGAACCCGGCCTGCGGGCGCTGCCCGGTCGCGCCCCGATGCCGGTACGTCGACCCCGGAGCGCCATGACCGGACGTCGTTGCCGGTCCGTCCCGGGTGGTGCATACTTGCCGCGTGGAGTACGGAAGTGGCGTGCTGGTAGGCGAACGTGGCCAGATCACGATCGAGAAGCCCATCCGTGAGCGGTTGGGCGTCCGGCCGCGCGACGTGGCCGTCCAGACGATCGAGAACGGTCGGCTGGTGGTGACGTTCGTGCCGGGGCCGCATCGCCGGTCGCTGCTTGGCGCACTCGCCGGGGCGTATGCGCCCGTCGGGCCGGCGCCGGTTGCCGTCCCGCCGGCCAGCGAGGACGAGGCCGTGGCCCGAGGCGTTGCCGAGGACGAGCCAGCCTCGGCGCGCCGGCCCCAACCGGCACCGGCGCCCGGCGAGGATGCCGCTCCCCGATGACCCCGAGGCGCATCCGGGAGGTGCCCGCGGGCACCGCGTACGTCGACACCAACGTGGTCGTCCGGTACCTCGTCGGCGACGATCCGGCGCGTGCGGCGGCGGCAGCAGCAGTGATCGACACCGACCGGCCACTGACCCTGTCGATCCTGTCGGTACTGGAGACTGCCCACGTCCTGCGCGTCTCCTACGGACGGAACCGGGCGGACATCGCTCACGCGCTGGTGGACCTGCTGGCGCGCGAGAACATCACGGTGCCCGAGATCCCGACGGAGAGCGTCATGTTTGCCCTGAGTCGGTGGCGGGACGGTGAGATCGAGTCGGTCGGTGACGCGCTGATTGCCGCGAGCATGCTGGCGTCGGTCGCCCCCGAGATCTACTCGTTCGACGCGACCTTCCCCGCGCTGGGGTGGCAGGTAACCGAGCCCGGGGCGCCGTAGCACGTCGCCCCACGATATGCGCGCGCCCACGCGGCGACCGCGCACTCGCACGTGCAGCACGATTTCGGGGTGACCGCGATCCGCGTGGCCGCACCCCAGACAGGAGCGTGCCTCATGACCTTCGAGTCCCTCGTCGCGGAGTTCCTCGATCGCGAGTACGAGCTCTCGCCCGTGCGTGCCAGCCAGCTCGGGTTGACGGAGTTCGACGGCCGGCTCGACGACCTGTCGGCCGACGCGTTCCGCGCCCGCGACCGCGACGCCGCGAGCTGGCTCGACCGGTTCGACGCCATGGACGGCGCCGAGCTCACGCCGGACGAGCAGATCGACCGCGACCTCGTGCGCTCGGTCCTGCGGGGCCGGCTGATCATGGCCGACTGGGAAGACTGGCGACGCGATCCGGCGACCTACACCAACACGAGCCTGGACGGCGTCTTCACCCTGTTCCTCCACCGGTTGCGGCCCGAGGCGGAGTTGGTCGAGGCCGCGGTGAGCCGGATGCGGGAGATCCCCCGGGTCCTGTCCGAGGGCGCCGCGAACCTGGACCCGGCGATGGCCCATCCGTTGATCCTGCGACGCGGGGCGGCCGCGGCCCGGGGCGGCGCACGATACCTGCGCGAGCTGCTCGCGACCGACGTGGCGGCGGGGCCCGGACGTGACCGGCTTTCCTCCGCCGGGTCCGACTCCGCGATCGCAATGGACGCCTGGGCGGCCCACCTGGAGCGGATGGCCGGCGAGGCCACGGGCACCTGGCAGCTCGGGGAGGACCGCTACACGCGGCTCCTGCGCGAGAAGGAACAACTCGACGTCGACGCGCGCGGGCTGCGCGAGCGGGGCCGCGCCGAGTACGACCGGCTGGCGGCGGAGATGGCGGAGGTCGCGCGGCGGGCGCGCGGCACGGACGACTGGGCGTCGCTGCTCGAGGAGGCCGCCAGGGACCACCCGCTCACCGAGGACGCGATGCGCGACGGGTATGCGCACTGGACCGCCCGGGCCCGCGCGTTCCTGGCGGAGACGGGCCTGGTCACCCTGCCGCCGGACGAGCGGTGCCTGGTCGAGCCGTCGCCGGTCTTCCGGCGGCCCACGCTGGGCGTCGCCTCCTACAGTGCCCCGCCCGCCTTCTCGGATTCCTGGACCGGGCACTTCTTCGTCCCGTTCGCGCCCGACGGCACGCCGGACGCGGAGATCCAGCAGCGACTGGAGGCCAACAGCTGGGGCGACATCCCCACCACGTCGGTGCACGAGGCGTACCCCGGCCACCACTGGCACCTGGTGATGCGCAAGCGCAACCCGAGCCCGGTCCGGCGCGTGTTCGGCACGCCGTACTTCAACGAGGGCTGGGCCCTGTATGCGGAGCGCGTGATGCGGGAGCGCGGCTTCTTCACGGACCCCGTCCAGGAGCTGTTCCACCTGAGGGCGACCCTGTTCCGCGCGGCCCGCATCGTCGTGGACACCAGCATCCACCTCGGCGAGATGACCTACGAGGAGGCCGTCGACTTCATGCGGACGAAGGCCGGCCTGCCCGAGCCGACCGCGAAGGCGGAGGTCGGGCGCTACTGCGCCTGGCCCACGCAGGCCTCCGCCTACCTCACGGGCTGCCTGGAGATCCTGCGGATCCGGCGCGACTGGCTCGATGCGCACGGGTTCGTCGGTGTCGCCCCGGCCCACGTGCCGGTTGCGGCGATCCGTGAGTTCCACGACACGCTCACCGGGAGCGGCTCGCTCCCGCTGGGGCTGGCGGAACGGGTGATGACCGGCGCGCCTCGCGTCTGACGACTGGGGCGCGGCCGGGGTATCGTCCGGGCGGCCGCGACGCGGGTGCCGCCCGGGCCGCGCGGATTTCGCCGAAGTGCAAGGCGAAACGCAAGGGCCGGGCCCGACCCGGCCCGAATCCGTGCGAATCGGGCGGTAGACTCGATGGCGCCGGCGTCGCCGATGCCTGTCCCGTGCCGACGCCGGTATTTTGCTGCCCGGAAGGCCGGGCCCGTCAGAAGGCCAGGCCCGTCAGAAGGCCAGGCCCGTCAGACGGGCGGCGCGTCGAGGCGGCGGCGAATTCTGCGCGCGCTCCCGGCAGGACTATCGGGGTATTGCCGGACCCTCCGCCACTGGTACGATCGCATGGCGACGAGACGGCAACGTCGCAGCAGACAGATGGCATAGATGCACTACTGGCCCTTCCGGGCGACGCGTCTGATCTCGCTCGCGGCGATCGCGGTGGCACTCACGGCCTGCTCGACCTCCGCGGCCGGAACCGGCGCGCCCACAGGGCTGCCCGACGGGATCCCGGTACCGGCTGACGCGGCGGTCGTGGTGGGCCAGGGCGGTGGCTATGACGCGGGGGCGACCCTCTACGCCTTCAGCTCCGACCTGGGCCCGGCCGCGGCCCTTGGCGGCTACGAGGCACAGCTCACCACGGCGGGCTATGCACGGGTCGGGAGCAGCGGACCCTGGCAGCTCTACCGCTTGGGCGCGACCCTGGTGGCCGTCCGGGCCGGGCAGAGTGGCCCGCCCACGGATCTCCTGGTGCGCGTGACGACAACCCGGGCGACCGCCTCTCCCGCGGGCGGCGGCGCACGGGCCGGTGGGTCCGGCGGCGCCTCGAACAGCACCGCGAGCGGAGACGGCACCGGCAGTGGGGCCGCCGCGGGCACCTCCAGCGCCAACGGCAACCCGGCCAGCAACGCCGGCGGCAACCCCGTCGCGGGCGCCAACGGGGCGGCCAACGGCAACCCGGCCAGCAACGCCGGAGGCAACCCCGTCGCGGGCGCCAACGGGGCGGCCAACGGCAACCCGGCCAGCAACGCCGGAGGCAACCCCGTCCCGGGCGCCAACGGGGCGGCCAACGGCAACCCTGCCAGCAACGCCGGCGGCAACCCCGTCCCGGGCGCCAACGGGGCGGCCAACGGCAACCCTGCCAGCAACGCCGGCGGCAACCCCGCGACCCCGGTCCCCCAGCCCCCGCCGCCCAACGGCCAGCCTGCGGTCCCGCCCGGACAGGTCGGTCGGACGCCTCCGCCGGGCGCGGCGAAGACGCCCAAGCCGTGACCCGCAGATGGTGAGCGACCAGATCCGTCGCGTCCTGCTGATCGACGACGACGTGCGCCTGCTCGCCCAGCTGACCGATCGATTGGAGCGCGACGGCTTCGAGGTCCAGCCCGCGAGGTCCGGCGCCGAGGCCATCTCGCGCTTCACCGCGTTCCTGCCCGACATCGTGATCCTCGACCTGATGATGCCCGGTATGGACGGCGAGGAGACGGCGGAGCGGCTGCTCCGCCTGGGGGACGTGCCCATCATCGTGCTCTCTGCGATCACCGCAGGCGAGAGCAAGGTCAGGTTCATCGAGCGGTATGCCGAGGACTACGTCACCAAGCCGTTCGATTACGCCGAGCTGCGCGCCCGCATCAAGCGCGTGTCGCATCGGCTCGGCGAGCGCGTGCGCGAGCGGGAGTTGCGGCTGGGGCCGGAGCTCACGCTGGTCCTGCAGCGACGCGAGGCCTGGGTCTCGGGCCGACGAGTTTCGCTCAGCCCGATCGAGGTCCGGCTGCTGGGTGCGCTGTCGCGGGACATGGGGCGGGCGGTGCGGACCGAGCAGCTCGTGGCCCGCGGCTGGAGCGAGGTCGACGCGGCCGACGAATCGTTCGTGTGGGTCTCGGTCCGCCGGCTTCGGCAGAAGATCGAGCCGGACCCAGACCATCCGCGCTACCTGCTGACCGAACGCGGGGTCGGCTACCGGCTGGTGCCGGCCGCGACCTGACCGGCGGCCCATGGCGCGGCCCCGCGGACTCTCCTACCGACAACAGCAGACGCTCTCGCTGCTGATCATCGCGATCGTCCCGGTGGTGCTCGTCGCCGCGATCGTCCTGGGACAGGTGGACGGCGCGGTCCGTGCCGACGCGGACAACCGGGTGGTGGGCGCCGGGCGCGCGGTCCAGAGCATCCTCGGGACGGATGCCACGTCGCTCGACCGGCTGGCCCAGAGTTACGCGACCTGGAACGTCCTCCAGGGGTACGTGGCGGCGCTCCGGGAGCAGGACATCGCCCAGGCGGTCGTCGACTTCCAAGTGGCCCAGGGCGGGGTGGACGCCGCGGTCGTCATGGCGGGCACGCACGCGATCGGAGGAGGCCCGGCGGCCGACGTGACCGCGCTCGAGGCGGTGCTGGTGACCGCCCTGGCCCGGGGCGGTACGCTCCCCCAGTCCACGTACGCCGATCTGCCGGGCGGCGTCTTCCAGGTCTCGCTGCAGCCGATCGATTTGTCCGGGCTGTCCGGACCGGGTGTGACCGCGAGCGGTGGCCGGGCCGGCCTTGCGTTCGCGCAGCGACTTGGTTCCGACTTCGTGGTGCAGGCCAGGGGGCTCACCGGTTTCGACGTCGCGGTCTACGGCGCGTCGGGCGCGTTGACGGCCGCCTCCGACCAGTCCCTGGCCCGGCAGGCGGCCCCGGGGGCGGTTCCGCTGTCGGGAGACGGCGAAGCGCTGGTGTCCCGACGTCTTCCGAACAACGTCTTCGCGGTCGGACTTCCCTTGCAGGGCATTGCGGCAGGCGGTGCGCCGGCCCAGGTCGGCACGGTCATGGTCGCCACCCGGCTCGGCCTTGCCTCGACCATCAGCTCGGGCCTGGTGCCGTACCTGGCCGTCCTCCTCGCCCTGGTACTGGTGTTCGCGGCGTCGCTGGCGGTCTACCTCGCCGACCTGCTGCGACGGCGCCTCGGTGCGGTGGAGGCCGGACTGGCGGCGGTCGCCGCGGGCGACCTGGGGGCGAGGCTGCCGGCGGGCGACCGGGA